>JAFEGF010000199.1 GCA_018240225.1 Verrucomicrobiota bacterium | reverse complement strand
GACGACGGTTGTTTTTTCACTGCCCAGGTGTTTTGCCATTTGACGACAACCTTCTTCTCGACTTCTCCTAAGAGAGCGTTACCAAATTAAGCTTCTATCGATCTCTCGATTCTTTCGAGCCAAAAAACAACGAAGCCTTTTTTTAACACAGACTCTAAAGCTAGATATCTACTCCATAGCCATTTTTATCAATTTTAAATTGCTATCGTGAATAACTTAAAAATTCGTTCAGATTGACTTTTTCTTTAAGCTGAATGAAAATTCCCAAACTTTTCTCTAAACTAATAAGTTCTGTACACGACAATTTTTAGATCTGATAGGCGAACGAGGCAAAGCCAGATCAAAGCAAAGCGCTTTTTGGCCGAAGGAGAATAGCCAAAGGCTATTTCTCGAGGCCAAAAATCGATATGGCAAAGCCTCAGCCGTCTAGAAGCTCTAAAAATTGTCGTGTACAGAGACTAATAAGGAAAAAATGGCACACCCTTTACGATCTCCAACGCTTGCAAGCCCTGTTGCAGCAACATTAGCGCTCCCTCCAGATCCATCTGATACAAGCAGCACTAAGGATCTCGAAAATACTCAGAAGTTCATGGCCTGGAAAAAATTAAGGGACAATCCCCCGTTCGGCCCTTGGGACATCTCCCTTTCCATGCATGAAGTGGAGTATAATACTGCCGATCAAAGCAACCTTGTCAATCATGTCGACCTCTTATTTAGAAACTTCATGCAGCTGATCCATACCTATTTTCATGCTATTTATAAACCAGAGGAACAATGGATGATCGATTCTCTGCAGCTGTCCGTTTTGCAAGACCGCTTGCATGAGCATAACCAGAATGTCGATTTGGAAACGATTTGGGACGAGCAATTGTTCGATGAGTTTGACGAACTGGATGCTTTTAAAGAGATCGATCCTCCTGCTGGCCATGAAGAGATCCGGGCATGGCTGAACAATCCGAACAACTTTCAATTCATCCAGAAGATCAAATATTTGGACTTCAAAGGCTTAGATCTTACAGTCCTCCCTGAAGAAATCGGCCTGTTCACAGGATTAATTACCCTTGACCTAACTGAAAACAATATCAGATACCTCCCAGAATCGATTGGCAATCTCCTTCAATTGAAAAAGCTGACCGTATGCTATAACCGCCTAGAAGTCATCCCTGATTCCATCGGAAAGCTAAAACATTTAGAAATTCTTGATCTGACAGCAAACAGTCTGAGAAAAATCCCTGCTTCGCTATGCGAAGCAAATTCCCTTCTTTCTCTTGAACTTGGTGAAAACCTCATTAAGTCTCTTCCAGATGAAATTGGAAAGTTGACGCAATTAGTTAAACTAGACCTAACAGACAACAACCTAGAAGAACTGCCCGATACGATTGGATGCTTGTCAAAGCTGCGCAGGCTTTACCTGGTAAACAATGAACTGATCAGCCTTCCGTTATCGGTTGCGCAATTACAAGCATTGGAGTGGTTAGACGTCTCTGAAAACTGCCTTCAGTTTTTTCCTGATCAGATCTGCTTTTTATCTGGGTTAAGGATATTGGGGATGGAATACAATATGATTGGGATCCTCCCTCAAACAATCATGACGATGCCAAATCTAACAGGACTCTATATCGCAGGCAATCCCATCGTATTCCTTAGCGACAGTGAACTCGATCAGTTCACCAAACCAGGCATCAACGAAGAATGTTTAACTGATAATAGTGCTAGAACCCTTCGGGAACACTACGAGCGGTTCTGCCAATATTCTTGCGCAAGCGGTTTTGCTACTCTTGTTCAAATGGTAGGACGTAAACAATCAGCCGACCAGATCCAAGAGGCCTTTTGGGCTCTAGAATCCACTTTAAGGGAACAAATCGAGTCCAAGATTAGAGATCTGGGACAACTCGATGAGGAGAACTCATCCGACTCTTTAGTCGTAGATTTCCAGCTAGATCTTCTAGGGGAATGCTTGATAGAAGTGTATTTCGACCGCTTAGAAACTCTCTCTTCTGAACAGCAAACCGATGTCGACAGCAAAGTTTGGGAACTATACCAAATGCAAGAGGGTCCTGGCGGAGGAGAAGAAGAAGCTAGCTTCGTACCCGAAAAAGATCGATTGCATTCGCATGTGCTGCGCAATATCGATGCATTGGAACTTGTGATCAATTCGCCTGAGGAAGGTAGAGACTTGAAAAGACTGCGGAGACTCTAGAAGGTTTAGGGCCTGTCGTCAATTCAGGGCAGGTGAAGCAGCCTTGGCTGCGAACCAGTTGACAATGCCAAAAACCAATTTTTGAACCATTGAAGATCGCTGGTTGCTCCAGCGATCTTCTTAATAGGCTGCTACGCTTCGACGAGCACTTGCTTTGGCAATTGGAACACGACATCCTCTTCCGTGAACACGACATCTTCCACTGCCGTCACGCCAAGGGAACGGAGACGCTCGATGCACCGCTGCACGACATGCTCAGGAGTCGATGCGCCGGCTGTCAGGCCGATCACTTCGACGCCTGCGAGCCATTCAGGAAGAATTTCATGCTCATCATTGATGAGATAGGAAGGGACGCCGCGTACATCGGCCACTTCGCGCAAACGGTTCGAATTAGAGCTGCGCGGATCGCCGACGACGAGGACGAGGTCCGCCTCATCCGTGATCGAGCGAAGGGCCATTTGCCGATTGGTCGTCGCATAGCAGATCGATGCGCTTGGAAGGGTCTCGATTTGGGGATATTTGGCAATCAACGCTTCCGTGATCTCTTTGACATCATCCAAGCTCAAGGTCGTCTGTGTTGTGTAGAAGAGCTTTTGATCTTGCGGGAACTGGAGTGATTTGACATCAGCTACCGACTCGACGATCGTGGTCACATCAGGCGCTTCGCCAGCTGTTCCGATGATCTCGACATGCTTCCGGTGGCCGATCAGGATGATCTGGTATCCTTTTTGCGCATAGCGCTTCACCGCTGAATGGACCTTGGTCACGAGTCCGCATGTCGCGTCGATTTCGATCAGATTGCGCGCCTTGGCCTGGTCGCGAACGGCTGGAGAGACGCCATGTGCTGAATAGATGAGCCTTGCTCCTTCAGGGACTTCGTTGAGGTCTTCAATGAAAATTGCCCCTTTTTGTTTTAAGCTTTCGACAACGTGCTTGTTGTGGACGATCTCATGTTTGACATAAATGGGAGCACCCCAAAGCTCTAAAGCGCGTTCGACAGTATCGATCGCCCGTTCGACTCCAGCGCAAAAACCACGTGGTTTTGAAAGCAGCAGTTTCATGAGATGTCCTTTGCTAAGAATTTAAATAACAGGGTGATTTTACAACCCTGCTAAAGCTGAATCAAGGAAAAAGTAGCTTCAGGATACCCTGGCAGGCATCAAAGGCCATTTCCATGACGCTGTCAAATGCATGCGGCCCTAAGTAGAACGGGTCAGGCACCTCTTCGTCGCGGAAATGTTTGGCAAAATGGGTAGCAAGAAAAATTTTTGATTTTTCCGCGTCGGAGGCAAGCTCCAGCAGCAGGTCTTTGATCTCATGGTTAACAGCAAAGACATAATCAAATTTTTGAAAATCGACCGGATCAAAAAGCTGGGCGATATGGTCGATCGCAACCCCCTTCTTCTCTGCAGCGGCTCGGATCCGATGGTCGGACTGTTTGCCGATGTAGTAAGTTGTCAGGGCAGAACTGTCGATGAACAGCTGATCCGCTACCCCCTTCTCTTCAGCAAGTTTCTGAAGGACGGCTGCCAAGGCGGGAGAGCGACAGATGTTGCCCATGCAAACAAACAAGACAGCTTTTGGCTTCATTACTCGTTATTCCGCAACATCGGCAGCGCAACGAAAGCCGTAAGTTCCGTTCATGATGCCTGGGTTATTGCGGTGCCTGTGGGCGCAGCGCAAGTCTTCTTTCAAGCTCTTCCAACACCCGCCTCGGAGAACGCGATAGACCCCTTGCAAAGGGCCTTTTGGGTTGTCCGGTTCTTGGACAGAGATATCATAGTAGTGGTAGTCATACCAATCTTGGCACCACTCGTAGACGTTGCCCGCCATATCGTAGAGGCCGTAGCCGTTCGGAGGATAGCTTGCGACTGTGGTGGTATCGGAACTGAAAAAATTGGCCTGGGAGCGCTCGATATCGCTGCCAGTCGGGAACATATTGTCTTCGCGCCCTCCATAGGCAGCAATTTCCCATTCCGCTTCGTTAGGCAGACGTTTGCCGATCCACTTAGCGTAGGCAGTCGCCCCGTACCAGGTCACTCCGACCACAGGGTGTTTGGCGTAGCCCGATTCGAT
>JAFEGF010000001.1 GCA_018240225.1 Verrucomicrobiota bacterium | reverse complement strand
GTTGCGCTGTTCGCTGCCAGGTCCAAACCGCTAAGCAATTGTTTTTGCTCTAACCGCGCAAGCTCAGCATCACTTTGCGCCTCTTTAAATTGGCCTAACCTCTCCAAAAGTTCTTTTCCGTTGGAATATGCCCTTACGCTGCAGGTAATGCACGACGCTCCATATCCGACCATTCTAAAGGTCCCAACTGCTTCGCCTAGTGAAATAATGTTTTGCCGATGAGCCCAGTCTCCTAGATTCGCTGAAACACCTGTCAAAGAGACACCGTCCATTAAGAATTTTTTCAAGTCTTTGAATAGATCGCCGGCTAAGCCTGATGCTGAACCTGCTGTTTCTTGCAAGGGCGCTAAACTAGCCCCTTCTTGCAAGTGCGACAACAACTGCACGCCGCTATCGACTACACAGTAAATATCGAAGAGTATTAACAATGACCATAAGCCGCCGAACATTGCTGTTACTGGATCTTTCCAAAGGTTTGAAAACGAGACCACTTGCTTCTCTGACAAGTCAGCAACCGCCGTATCGATGGGAGCTGAGGAATGAAATATTTCTGTTATTTGCTGAGTGGCAAATGTTGCAGATGGTGAAGATTCAGCTAGACGCAAGAAGGACGTTGCCGAAGAAAACGATCTTTGATTGATTGCTAAGGCCATAATGCACTCTATTAAAAAATGCTGTAGAGTACAATTATCGCCCCGTTTTTTGCAAAGCTATTAGTTCATTTTAAAACAAACTATGCATTTAAATAATAAATTGGCTGCGATCGAATTTCGCGCTGGTGCGCATCTTCGTTTTGCTTAAAACGATTTAACGCACCGCCTAGCGTGAATAGAAAAGACGCCGTCGACAACCCCATGGCCACCACCGGAGAGACAACCACTGGGAAAAATATGGACACCCCAACAATGACCGAGGTGAATATTTTAAACGCATTCGAAGCCATTTTGACCATTAATTTCCGCTTATGCCCTTCTTCTTCTTGCCGCATCGATTCAGGCTGCTCTGCTGTTCGGCAGCTTAAAAGATAGTATTGGTTTGCTGTCGAAACGAATCGATGGAAAAAAATGATAATATTCGCAGCAAAACAAACTTTTTCCAATTGCTCAGGGACCCCTTCCGCTAACATCGCAAGATCAATGATTTTTGTTTTATCCAGACAGCAGACCACCTTGGCCGTCTTGTTGATCATTTCGACGGTGGAAAAGAAGACGTCTGAAACCGCTTTGCTTATATCCACGCCGGAATTCGGACATTCCCGGCTTATCCGAACACAGCAAACAAGCTCCTTCACGTCAGCATGTAAAGAGATCCCTTGATTGATCATTTTTGGAATGCTGAATGTCGAAGAACAAAGTTTGGTAACAGAGCGGGATGAACCAATATTTTTGATGGTTTGATCCGACAAGGGAAGGTAGGCAGCCCATCCGAAAATGAGGCTAAGCCCTTTAAAGAATATGTTGCAGTCTGAAATTTGGGAGAGGCTATTTTGGAGCTGATTCTTACCCACCGCTGGCATGCGTTCGCCGATCGATGAAGAATAATGTGGGATCATGTCAATTTCAGCAGGCATAGCTCAATCTTTTTAGCTATACGCATATGAGCTCAAACGTTCGTTTTTATGACGGTGTCAATTTCCAAACTTTGAGATCATTTACGCATTAAAGCATTTAATTTGAATATGTTTACAATTTGAATAACAAATTAATAAACACGAGCAATTATAACACGACCATTAAATAAACTAAATAAACTAATTAATTAAGTGGATTGAAATTCGACAGAACACAGACGAATTAAAACTTCAAATTGAACAAATGCATTGCTAACTGTTTTTAGCGGACAAATTAGAATTTTTTTCTGGCTAGATGCGGTTAAAACCCGTTAGAGAATTTTTTACAGCCTAACAGAGAGCATAAGAGATCGAATAGGCATGAATTGAAACAATATATGCTGGTGACGATTCAATCGCACAAGGGATTGAAGTGGAAGCAGTATATGCACGGGAAAAGGGTTAAAGCCCTTTTTAAGCTCAACGAAGCAAGGACAGCGCCCCTTAGCAGGGGCGTTAGACAACAAATTTAGGCAGTTCCTGCTACTCCGGGGGCGGAACGGCGATCTTCCAAAATTCGGGCGTAGAAATAACTAGCAATTTTCATGGACAGCCAAACGGAGGTCAAAACAAGAACAAGAGGCGCAACAACTGCCATTGAAGAGGCTGCAATCCCAAATACAATCCCAACCAGCGCAATAGCCGCAGTGGCTACGGAAGCAACATCTTTAATAACAACCATCCAAGAAAGCCATGTCTTTTCTTCAAGCTCCGCAGTTTCTCGGGGCGTGCGCGGTTGCTCTGATTGATAGGAGTTTATCTTATAACCTTCTTCAATGAGCTCTGCTCCATCGGTCACTAATGATGTGCCTTGATAGATGAAATCGACAGTCGGGAGCAATTCCGCTAAATTGACGATTTTTACCTCATTGAGGAACAGCGACGCTTGCGATATGGCGTTTGCCAAAGACATCCCGCTGACAACAGCACCCTTTCCAGCTTGCATGATTTTTTGATGTCTCAGCCCATCGCTATAGGGAAGATCTTGCGATGCGGCGAATTGGAATACCTTTTTTCTGAAAGAGTTAGCTTCTGTAAAGATCGCTGGTATGCTGAGGGAAATTCCTGAGAGGCTGATAGCGCCTGAAATCTTTGAGGTCAGCTCTCGCGTCCCGTCGCTAAGAGAGGGAATATTTTTAACATATTCTAATGCATGGTCGATTACGCGGAACAGGTCCCATGCTCCTGTTGTGGAGTCCAAATAGGTCGCTACATGATCAAATCCATCGCGCTGCACAGGAGCCGGCGCCCGCTCTTCTGGAAGAGGAGCAAAGAGATCTGCAAGGAAACCATTAGATTGCTGTGCGACGGCGGCAGTTGCCATAAATGTCCTCAAGTTAGCGCAGGGAGCTGAACATTGCAGCTCCCATGCATTTCATGTGTTAATAACGAACCTAAACTGCAACTGCTGGGGTACGCAGGTAGGTAACTTCAGCTCTCAAGTTAGCATTAGCTCTGTTCAAATCAGTGTGCTCATTATTAAGATTGACGACCACGCGGTCATAGAAAAAACCGCCAATGGTGAATAACAATCCTGACGTCAAGCAAGTTAAAAACATCCAAGGCGCTGCAGCAAATCCTAAGAAAATGCTGCTGAGGCCGATCACCGCAAGCGCAACATAGGAAACATCGCGAGCGATGTTGATCAAGTGCAGTGTTGTTTTTTGCGTGTCGATTTCAGTCAAGTTGTTGATCTTTTGCACCTGCTCGATAGCACTGTTGCCGGCTCCAATGAACGTCGCAGCAAAGTTAACGGTTTTAACTGTGCGCATCGCTTCTGTTGTGATTGGAACAAACCTGGTGGAAAAATCGATCCCATCACAAACAGGATTGATTAAACCGGTCAATTCTTTGAACAGAACTTTTCTTGCACCTTCAAAGCTAGGCTCAGCAATAAAGTCACTGACAGCTTTTCTCAATTTGACTGTTTTGTCTGGAATTTCCAAAGCGCTTAACAAGTTTTTCGTGTCTCCCATAAATCCACTGACACGTCCAAGCAGTTGACCTGTTGGATCTTCGCTCGGCAGGGAAATGGAAGTCCATCCTGTCGCATATCCAAAAAGCTTTACGATATCTTTTTGTTTTGTCGTCATGAATTCCCAAAATACAGTTCCGAAATCTTTGTTCGTGTTTTCAAATGGGGCTACAAAAGGTTGCCGTTCTACTGCTGTCGTTGCCATGGTGGTCTCCTTAGGATTTGCCTCAACCAAATGTTAAGGCTTTGTAAAGCTGAGCAAAAAGCATAAGAAAATAACGCTTAAATGTAAATAGACGAAGCAAATACAAAAATTTGATCATATTATTTTGAAAACTAATAGAAATAATTAGAGAAATTGCGGAGATTGATGCACGCCTTTTATAAAATCTGCTACAGGCATTGCCTTTTTTCCCTCAAGCTGCACCTCCAAAAGACGCAGCGCGCCTTCCCCTGCAGCTACGACGCAACCTTCTTTTGAAAATTGCAGAAGCGTTCCTGGTTTATCATGAAAACCTGGCTCAACAAGGGATCGTTTAATTTTTAAACGTTTTTCTTGATTTCCTAAAAGGATCTTACACCATGCGCCAGGAAAGGGGGCAAGCGCTCTCACTTGATTATGAAGAACTTGAGCAGATTTATTCCAGTCGATCGCCTCTTCTTCGGCCGTAATTTTAGGAGCAAGCGTTGCAGCAGCATGGTCTTGCGCTTGCTTTTGACAGACGCCTTTACTCTTATCTTGAATGACTTTATGGACAAGTTCGCATCCTAAGCTGCAAAGCTGAGGCTCTAGCTCTCCAAGAGTCATATTGGGCAGGACAGGGATCGATTTGATCGCTAAGATATCCCCTGCATCCATTTGAAGGGTCATTTCTATAATTGTGATACCCGTCTCTGCCGCGCCATCCATTAAGCAGCGCTGCATTGGAGCCGCCCCTCGATATTTCGGCAAAAGGCTTGCATGGATGTTGATACATCCCATTTTAGGAACATCTAAAATATTTTGTTTAATGATCTCGCCGTAGGCTACGACGACAAATAGATCAGCGTCATATGCCTTCAAAACTTGCTCAAATTCTGGCGTTGATGCTTTTTGAGGCTGTAATACAGGGATTTGAGGACAAACTTGCAATGCGGTCTGCTTGACGGGAGGATAAGAGACCTCTAGATTTCTGCCTTTAGGCTTATCGATCCGTGTTACAATGGCACAGACATCAATTTTTTTTTCGACAAGAAACGACAATACGCGCGCTGCAAATGCAGATGTGCCAAAAAAAATGACTTTCATGGTCCAAATGCTCGCCGATTAGACTCTTTCTTCCAAGAGTTCTTCTAGCTCATCAAAATCTTCATCTGGCAAGGCTTGGCTAAGCGCACCTTGAAAACCGATCAATCCCCGTTTAGAGGAACGGCAAAATTCAATCCAATGTTGCACATGAGGATTGGTTTCAACTTCGCTCTCAATTTGGTCCAACGCATCAGAAAGGCGCATGCCTGAACGGTAAGTCATTTTAAATGCTTTAGTTAGAGCTCGTCTTACTTCCAATGGGAAACCATGCCGCTTTAGACCAACAAGGTTCAAACCGCCTAGTTTGTAAGGGGATCCTGCTCCAATGGTATAAGGTGGAATATCATGGGTGATTCGGCTAAATCCGCCGACCATTGCATAACGGCCGATCCGTGAAAATTGATGGACAGGCGTCATTCCTCCGATAATCGCAAAATCATCGACGACGACATGCCCTGCCAGCATCGCATTATTGGCCATGATCACGCGGTTTCCTATTTCGCAATTGTGGGCAACGTGGCAGTAGGCCATGATCAAACAATTATCCCCAATGCGGACATAGGATCCTTCGTGGCAGGATGAATTAATTGTTACGAATTCCCGGATTTCGCAATGCTTCCCAATGACGACAAAAGTCTCTTCACCCCTAAACTTGAGATCTTGGGTTTTTGTGCCGATGCTAGCGGAAGGCCAAATCGTGGTTCCTTCGCCAATTGTCGTATTTCCATCAATATAAGCATGCGACTTAACAACGACATTGTCATGCAATGTCACTGTGCCTTTGATGACTGCATACGCTTCAATCGTGACATTCTTGCCAATTTTTGCACCGGGTTCTATGATTGCCGCAGGATGAATGTTTGACTGGGACATGTGTATCCAATTCTTTAATAATTTTTGATTCGAATCAAGTTTTCACTACTTTATAGCTGCTCTTTATCCACCATCGCAAAACCAATTTCCGCCTCAACAGCTAATTGATCGTTCACTGTTGCTTTAGCGAGTATCCGGCCTCCTTTGCTGCTGATATGCAATCCCTTGGCATGCAATGTCAATACATCGCCAGGAACAACAGGCTTCCGGAATTTCGCATTATTGATGTTCAAAAGGACAGCGATCTTTTCGCTATAGCCTTTTTGGTGGACTAGGACTCCTCCTGTTTGCGCTAGCGCCTCAAGTACAAGGACTCCAGGCATAATAGGCACTCCGGGAAAATGGCCTTGGAAAAACTGCTCATTTACCGTCACGTTTTTTTGACCGATGATCTCATTGTCCTCAAGATTCATGTAGATGATCTTGTCAACAAGCAAAAAAGGGTATCGATGAGGTAAAATTTTAGCGATCTCTTTCACATTCAGTATGACAGGTTGTGGGGAAGCTGCTACGCCCATCACGAATTCTCCATTTTAATGTGATTAAATAATTCTTTCGCAAACGCATTATTGGAGGCATGCCCAGATCGAATAGCGATGATATGCGCTAAAAATGGCACGGGCACTAAAGAAAGATCTCCAATGAGATCTAAAACTTTATGACGGACCATTTCATCAGAAAACCGCAACCCTTCAGGGTTCGCAACGGCATTATCCTTAATGATTACCGCATTTTCAAGGCTTCCCCCTTTAACGAGCCCTTTCTCTATCATAGGAGCGATTTCTTCATAAATAGAAAACGTGCGGCAAGGCGCAATTTCTTTTTTAAAACTCTCTTGATCAACGACAACTGAGTAAAATTGGGATCCAATAAATTGAGAGTGGGGATAATGAAGGGTGTAGCTAATCCGGTATTCTGAGGAGGGAAGTGCAATGATATGGATATCGCCTTGAGACCAAAATATTGGAGCGTCGACAAAATAAACGTTTCTTTTATTCGCGAGCTCCACAACTCCAGCTTCTTCGATCATTTCCACAAAGCGAAGGGAACTGCCGTCGAATATAGGCACTTCAGAACCGGATATTTCAATTAATGCATTGTCAATTCCATAAGCTTTTAAGGCAGCCAAGATGTGCTCGACTGTCTGGACCGATATGCCTTTGTCCCCTATCACTGTACAGCGGGGAGTTCCTTGAACATACTCAAGCTTTGCTGGAAGGATCGGCTTGGTTGGCAGGTCAATGCGTTGAAAAGCAATTCCGCCATCCACTTCAGCAGGGCAAATGCGTATAGAGACCTTTTCCCCAGTGAACACCCCAATTCCAGATGCAGAAACACTTTCTTTTAATGTTTTCTGCGTCTTTAAGCCAGGAACAAACCGGGATTCACTCAATACCGATGCATGACATGGAAATGACAAATTCTACCTCAACTTAAGAGTCCGATGGAGAAAGTTTGTTTCTACGCTTACATCCATCAAGTTTATCGATAAGAAATTAACTTACAGATCCATTTTCTTCAAGTTCAAATCAACGGCGGAAGCCAGGAGAGAAGTTTTTTTTTGAATGAATACAAATGCAATCAACCCTGATATGGCCAGACAAATGATCCCAGCATCGCCCCAGAGCATATATAATGTTTTGTGGGATTCTCGCGGAACGGTTACAGTCAGCACATCTTGAAGCACTTCCGAACCTTGCCCGCCGTCTCCCAATCGCGCCACAACCCTCCCGAACGGATCGACCGCAGCTGTCACTCCTGTATTGCAAGCCCTCAACAAAAATACTCCATTTTCAACTGCTCTGACACGCGCATGGGAGAAATGCTGCTCCGGCAGCTTCGAAAATGGGTAATAGTTATCATTTGTCACGTTGATAAAAAGATCGGCTCCCATGACTCGTCCGGAACGGATCAAATGGGGAAAAGTTTCTTCATAGCAAATAGAAAGGCTGAAAGGATACCGCTCTCCCATTACGGTCGACTCCTTTCCATGCGTAAAAAATTCGGTGATGCCATATCTTTTTGTCAGCGCCTTTAACCATCTGAACGGAAGATACTCGGCCAAAGGAAGCAAGACCTGTTTGTCATACCGCTGTATCGATTGCATTTCTGGAGAAAGGTAAAATGCTGAATTGTAATTGTTTCCGCTGGCAGGATCATAATGGTCCAACCCAATAACAATTTCCGACTCGTACATATTGGCGATCAACTGAGCTAAATACCCATTTGAAACGCATAGGACAGGGGCTCCCTGCAAGTATCGAAATTGCGCATATGGAGGCTTTAAGGGCGGGGCGTAACGCGTAAGATCAGCATTGTAGATCTTCTGTAATTCAGAATAAACCATCTCATATGGATAGACGCAAAAATCTGATCGCATTGGCACAACCGCCTCGGGAAGGACGATCAGGTCCCACTTTTTATTTTGGTCGTGAAGATTTGATAAGATTCTTTTCCATTGGTCTATCGGCGCAATAAAATCAGCCGCCTTTCCAGGCAAGGGAACTTTTTGAGAGGGAAGAAGCCCAGTTTGCACAAGACCGACGCTTAGTTCAGGCTTATCTTGCGAATGCCCTCTTGACCATGGGCCATGTAGGACGCAATAGCCATAAATACAGGGGATCAAAACGAATCCGCCCCAAAGTCCAATCAATCGGTGATTGGATCGAAAAGCCAGCGCCTGAAAAAATATTCCATTTGCCAAGACGACCCAAAACGTAAGCCCGTATATCCCGAATACGCTTGCAAATTGGAGAAAATACAGGGAGCCTGTCATTGCAATGCCGACAGGGTTCCACGAAAATCCGCACAATATGAACAATCGGCACCACTCCATCAGCGTCCACAAACTGGCAGCAGCGATGACACGATATAAATATGGCCTTTGTCCTTTGAGAAGAAAATGGGTTAAAACCCCGAATTGCAAGCCAAGTCCTGCGCATAAGAACAGGTAAACACCTAGGATATAGTAGCCTTGATATTCTATCGAGGTGAGCCAGGAAAGTTGAATCAGCTGCACACAGAAATACCAGGCGGAAGCCCACCAAAATCTTCCTCTCTTTATTCGCTGGACGGCCAGCCAAAGCAGGGCAAACCCGCTTATGCTGGAGATGAAACAGAGTTGGTAGCACCAAGCTGGCTGCCCAAAGGCCACTATCACCCAACTTGCAATAAAAAGAAGAGCGCAGATAAGAAAGTTTCGACTAACTATTCTTAGGCTGGCTTCCTTCACTCTTTTGGGACTTCTTGCATTTTCCATAAGCCAATAGGATTAACAGACCGCCCAAGATACTGAGATTCTTCAAAAATTCCACCATCTGCGTCTGTTTCTCTGGCCCCTGCATGATCCAAAAATGATGGAAAAGGACCGTTACAGGAATGAGAAACACAATGAGCAAAAAAGCGCCGAACCGAACTTGGATCCCTAAAAGGATACACAGACCGCCGATAACTTGGCAAAAGATTGCTGCTGCAAGCAGTAGAGAAGCGGAAGATTGGGCATAGGAAAAAACATTTTGAAGAAAATCGATGCCAATGACCAACCCGCTCCAATCATTAAGGGCTGTTGCGAGGATCTGCTCAGATCCTTGCCAGTCAAGGATCTGGTGAATTCCCGACGAAATAAAAATTAAACTGAGAAAAAACCGTCCAATAAATGAGATTAACCCTTGGATCAGAACCATTTTGCCCCTCCGGGTAGGCTGCCGCCATATTCCTTGCAAATTCTGTTATCTTTCGATATCCTAGATGTTAAAATAAATGCAACAAATGAGACATCAACTTTCTTTTCGAGAACACCATCTTTTCAGTATTCTTGCTCTCTACGAGAACCAATCGCAACCCCTTGATCTTTTTTTAAGAAATTATTTCAAAAGCCATCGCGCAGTTGGGTCTAAAGACCGTAAGTTTATTTGCGACTCTTTATACGCCATGATCCGTTGGCGGGGATTGATCGATCACTTCTGCGGAAAGCCCGTGACATGGGAAAAGCGTTACGCCTTCTTTAAGGATGGGGATCCAGCAAAATATCGGGACGACCCCGCAATCGCACCGCACGTCCGCGCCAGCTTTCCAAAAGCATTCTTTCAGTTGCTTGAAGAAAGTCTAGGAAAGCAAAAAGCCTGGGAATTCTGTTCCGTAAGCAACGAGACAGCGCCGACAACCGTTCGGATCAATCCCGCTAAGACCACACGCGAGGCTTTGCTGGATAAATGGAAAGCTGATTTTGATGTCGCTCCTTGCCTACACTCTGCATTAGGAATCCTTTTCAAAAAGAAAGAAAATTTCTTTGCACTTTCCGAATTCAAAGAGGGCTTTTTCGAAGTACAAGACGAAGCCAGCCAGCTCATTGGAGACCTGATCGCGCCGAAGCCTACCGACCACGTTTTAGACTACTGCGCCGGCTCTGGCGGCAAAACCCTTGCATTCGCTCATAAAATGCAGGGACGAGGACAAATTTATTTGCACGACATCCGCCCATTCGCTCTCCAAGAAGCAAAAAAAAGGCTTAAGCGCGCCGGGATCCAAAATGCCCAGGTTCTGCTTCCGGACGCTGCTCACAAAAGTCAACTTTATCATTCGATGGACTGGGTCTTAGTCGATGCGCCTTGTTCAGGAACCGGCACTTTGCGGCGCAACCCTGACATGAAATGGAAATTCGATCCAGAAATGGTCAAGCGGCTCACGCTCCTTCAAAGAGAGATTTTTAAAGAAGCCTTAGCCTTCCTTAAACCCGGCGGACATATCGTCTACGCCACTTGCAGTGTTCTTCCTCAGGAAAATGAAGAGCAAGTCGCCCTGTTCCAAAATGAATTCCCCTTGAAGTTAGTTGATACCCCGTTGCAAACTTTCCCTCAAACAGGTTCAATGGATGGATTCTTCGGTGCAGTATTCCGATTAATCCCTGGATCTGCTATAAAAATTTAAGTTTTTTTCAATCCAACTCTCGTGGCACATTATGAAAATCGCTCCATTGTTCTTTTTTGTCAGCTCCATTTTCGCTACACTTTCCACCCATGCTCAAAACGGGATCCCTGGAATGTATCCCCAAGAAGATTCCCAAGAGCTCATCGTCTACAATCGAATTTTAGCCAAAGTGAATGGCAAGACGATCTCTGTGATCGATGTGATGAAAAAAATGGACCTTTTTCTGCAGCGCTACTACCCTCAATACACCCAGTCCAAGGCAGCGCGGTTCCAGTATTATTCCACCCAATGGAGGGATACTCTGGCCCAAATGATCGATCAAGAGTTGATGCAGGCCGATGCAGAACATTTGGAACTTAAAGTCTCTGATGCTGAAGTCCGAGAAGAAATGCTCGATCGCTTTGGTCCAGCGATCATTCAGACCCTTGACCAAATCGGGATGACGTATGAAGAAGCCCGAAAAATGGTTTTTGCAGAAATGGTCGTTCAAAGGATCATGTGGTATCGGGTCAACTCAAAAGCTCTTAACAGCGTTAATCCCCAAGACATTAAAGAGGCCTATAAAAAATACTGCGAGAAAAACCCTGCGATGGAAGAGTGGGAGTACCAAGTTCTTTCCCTTCGCTCTGCAAACCAAAATATGAGCGAGCTATTAGCCAAAAAAGCTTCAGACCGTCTCCATTCTTCCGCTCATGCAGACCTTGCAGCCATTTCCGAGGAGATCAAAGCGGAATCCACAGATGAAAATCCTGTCGCGATCAATCTATCCCCAGATCTTAAAGCTGACGAAAAAAGCATTGCGCAAGCTCACAAAGATGTTTTGAAAACGCTTTCGCCAGGTTCGTTCAGCGCTCCTATTTCTCAAGTCAGTCGAGCAGACCAATCGACCGTTTACCGGATTTTCTATCTGAAAAATCACTCGAAAAAAGAGATCCCCCCTTTTCAAAAAATGTCCGACCAGCTCAAAGATGAGCTCCTGCAGCAAGCTGCAGCTAGAGAAAATGGGCAATACATTGCAAAATTGCGAGAGCGTTTAGGATATGATGAGAAACATATGATGGAATCTCTCCCATCCGACTTTCAACCCTTTGCGCTCCGATGAGACTGCACCGCTCCTCTGAGCTGCGCCTCTTCTTGAACGAACTCGGCATTGATGCAAAAAAAGGTCTCTCGCAGAATTTCTTGATCGACGGAAATATCCTTCGGAAGATCATTAAGGCTGCAGGTATTCATCCTAAAGACCATGTGCTCGAGATCGGTCCTGGCCCCGGGGCCCTGACCGAATTCCTCCTTGAATTTGATGCGTACGTCACTGCAATCGAAATCGATCCCCATTTTGCCTCTGCTTTAAAACGGCTTCAAACCGAAGGACGCTCTCTAACTATTTTTCAGGAAGATTTTTTGAAATTTCCTTTGGAAGAATATCTAGAGAAAATTCCCGGGAAGGTAAAAGTTGTGGCCAACCTGCCTTACCATATCACCACCCCGATCCTGACAAAGCTGCTGCCCATGCACGACAAAATCGAATCGGTCACCATCATGGTCCAAAAAGAGTTTGCCAAGCGGATGACAGCTACGCCCGGATCTTCTGATTATGGCAGCTTCACGGTATTTGCCGCCTTTTATAGCAACCCTTCCTATTGCTTTACCGTAGAGCCAACCTGCTTTTATCCTCGACCCAAAGTTCAGTCAGCCATTGTCCACTGCCAGTTGCAGACTCCGCCCCTTTCCGACAAGGCCGAATCATTTTTTACATTAACGCGTACAGCTTTCCAGAAAAAACGGAAAATGTTGAAGACCTCTCTTAAAGACCTCTTTCCTGGATCTTTAGTTGAACAAGCCTTAACTGATATGGGAATTTCTCCCCAAGCAAGACCCGAGGAGCTTTCTTTACAACAGTTTCTGGCCTTATTTGAAAAACTTCGGACTCAAAGAATCTCTTAGAGTCATTCTCGTAGCCAGCCGATGGTATAGCATTTGCATAAATCCTTGAAAGTATCTAAGCAAGTTAATGTTCAAAATCATTCTTCAGCATTAGCAGCAAGGACGATAGCATCAATTAAACGGATGATATTGTCTTCTGCATGACTTTCTCCCCAATTATCATCGCCCTGCGGCTTGCCCGCAAGACTCCATACATGGTTGTAGATAAGACATTTTTGCTCAGGAGTAATAGAGGCTAACGACTCTCTTAGAATGTCGAGGATTGCTCGGGTTAGGATATCTTTACGTGCATCAAAAATAGCCAGTAAGACTTGGCTTTTCAACAATTCCTTGTTCTTAATATTTTCGTTTTCAAGGAGAGCGACAAAAATATCTTCTATCTTACTTCGGATTTTTTTCTGCATCGTAGAAGGTAGATCATTAAACATCTCTTTAAGCTGATTCGCGTCTTCTTGATTATGAATACGTTGGCATAATTTCGCAAAAGATGTTTTAGCATCATATTGTTTACATGCATCATATTTCTCAAATAATCTAACAGCTGGAATGCTTACAAATTTTGAAAACTCTTTATCAAATACGAACAAACATAAGTTATTACTGAGATAAAGCCAAAGCAGGTTGGGAAGATTCCCGATCTCTGAAGGTATCGCTGTGAGATTGTTATTATTGAGGCCAAGCTGTTGCAGATTGGTAAGCATACCGATCTCAGATGGCAGCGCTGTGAGATGGTTGTGATTGAGGTAAAGCCGTTGCAGGTTGGCAAGATTACCGATCTCTATTGGCACCGCTTTGATATTGTTTTGAGTGAGATAAAGCCATTGCAAGTTGGCAAGATTGCCGATCTCTGTTGGCAGAACTGTGAGATGGTTGTGATTGAGGTAAAGCCGTTGCAGGTTAGCAAGATTGCCGATCTCTGTTGGCACCGCTATAAGATTGTTGTGATCGAAATTAAGCTCTTGCAGGTTGGCAAGATTGCCGATCTCTGTTGGCACCGCTGTAAGTTGGTTGTAACCAAGGAAAAGCCTTTGCAGGTTGGCAAGATTGCCGATCCCTGTTGGCACCGCTATAAGATTGTTGTGATCGAGATTAAGCTCTTGCAGGTTAGCAAGATTGCCGATCTCTATTGGCACCGCTGTAAGATGGTTGTAACCAAGGAAAAGCCTTTGCAGGTTCGTAAGATTACCGATCTCTGATGGCAATGCAGTGATCTGGTTGTTATTGAGGTAAAGCCTTTGCAGGTTAGCAAAATTGCAGATCTCTGATGGCAGCGTTGTAAGATTATTCTTACTGAGGTTAAGCTCTTCTAGGTTGGTCAGATCGGTAATTTCAGAAGGAAGAAGGGTCAACTCAAGTCCTGAAAGATTTAATGTTCTTACAGTTTGGATTAATGGTATGTTTTTTGGATCTTTCAACCATGCTCGGATTTCGGAAGCAAGGTAAGGTGGACGACTTTGCCCAAAGTTAATCTGATTGCTAATTCTACCCCACACCTTTTCTAACGACGTATCTATGAGGCGTTGATATTGGCAAGGTAAAACCATCAAAGAAGAAGATCTTAGCGCCTTTGAAAGCCGTTCAAAAGGGATCAATCCTGCATGATCGCTACTTAGCATTGTTGCAATTCCGATGAAATTCTGATTAGAACCAAGGATAAAGGTGTTAATAAATGATTTTACACCATTCCAATATCTCGGCAGCAGGCTACTGTATGTGAGCTCTGTCCATTGTCTACAGACTGTACAGATGCTATGTACTGTTTCGTGAGGAGTTTGTATATTATCTTCATCTTCGACAGCAAATTTAAAAACGCTCAACTGCAAATCTGACGGCAGATTATTAACACTTGTATTTAAAAGCGACATAAAAAAAATCTCCGATTTATAATAATTTATATTAATTAAAATGATATTTTATCAAACAACAATATTTTTTCAACAGAAAAATTAAAGTTGAAATACTAATTCATGCATTCGATGCCAGACAAAAAAAATTAAATAATTTATTCATAACAATTTGGTTATAAATATATTAAAACCTGAAAGTGGCTGCTAAAACTCTGTACGCGAGAAAAAATAACTTGAGGAAAGTTGAAGAAACAACATCATATCTCGTTAGCAATCAATTATTAATGGATTATGAAACAAATTAGCAAGTTGTAAACTACTCTAAACCAGTTCCTTTTTAATCGCTGGATATCACAGGGAGTGTGGCAAATCATCTGGGAGGTGCTTAAAGACGATGTGGATAATAAAAATTACTCTATTAAAAGATATGACTTAGACGCTGTTCGATCATGTGTTAGAAGAATAGGAGCGAATCCAATTATTCTTCCGAAATCTTGCAGAAAAACACCAATTGAATACGACGCCCATATTTACAAAGAACGACATCTCAAGGAGAATTTTTTCCAGTTTATCAGGCGCTTTAGACGACTAGGAACAAGATACGAGACAAGCGCATAGAATTATGCGGGCATGGTGACATTTGCCTGTATCCTACAGTGGGTCATCTTTTAGGTACACTGCCTAGAACAACCGATTCTTCTGCTTTTTCTTCTGCTGAGGATGAAAACGGTAAAAAACAAATGCAATCAGAGCAATGCCCACTCCACCCATTAACCACCCGGTTTTCTGTCCGATGCCTCGTTTACATTCCAACCAAAGAAGCTCTAAACGATGGTAGAAGGTTGCTTCAACATGCTGCGTTGCAAACAGAGGCATTTGAACTAAGACCTTGCCTTTAGGAACCGAGGCAACGCGAATCTGTCCTACTAGCTTCCCGGGCTCGATCGGCAGCTCCATCGAGTTCCATTCAATGCTTGCATTGAACTGTGGCTCTTCAGAAGGATAATAGGAGAGTACGAGATCAGAGGGAATCGTTGCTTGCAAAGGTCTTTTTCCTCCATGGATCGGACAAGAAAAAAGATCAAACTCCTTTGAAAACAGGGTCCGAGTGACTTTGGGTTCGTTAAAGGCCGCTTCAAAAAGAGCTATAGCATCTTTGTAACGCTCCTGCAGCTGCTCATACCCCAGAAGGACAGCGATCAACTTCCGGTTCTCATCCTCTGCTGACGCGACAAGGGTGTAACCTCCTGCTGTCGTATAGCCTGTTTTGACACCCGTTGCCTTGGGATAGTAAAACTTCCCAGGCTTTACAAGGGCATTATGCTGATGAAATTCCGATTCAGCCTGCTTATTTGTTTGAGGACGGGTATAGGCGACAGTTTTCACAACATCCCGAAATACAGGATATTGGAGGGCGATCCGAGTCAATTTCGCCATGTCATAGGCGGTCGTCTTATGATCCGGATGGGGAAGACCATGAGGAGTAAAGAGAACTGTGTCCTTGCACCCTTTTGTCTTTACATAGGCATTGAGCTCGTTCATGAACTGGGGAACCGAGCCTGAAACATGCTGGGCAATCACATTGGCGGCATCATTTCCAGATGCCAGCATGAGACCATAGAGCAGCGTCCTTAGGTTCAATGCCTCCCCGGCTTTAATGCCGATATGCGTTCCTCCAAATTCCAGTCTATAGGGCGGGTGTCCTTTTTGATGAGCTCTCCTGATATGAGGATGCACAGCGGAGACGGCATCATGGGTGGCGATGACCTCCTCATCTAAAGCATGTCCTTTCTTCTCTAAAGTATAGAGGGCGGTGATGACCTTGGTAATACTTGCCGGATAGAGCGGGGTATGGGCATTTTTCTCATATAGGACAGCCCCGGTTTCTTCATTGATCAAGATCGCAGCTTTGGCTGACATGTCCATCTTAAGGGTTCCATAAGCGCAGGAATGGGCAGCTGCAAACAAGGAAAAATACAACTTCTTTCTAAACGAACTCCATCGAAAAATTAAATTTAACATATTAACAATCAATTACTTAAGAAAATCTATATTGATGATAAGACATCCAAAACTAGGAAACTCAAGGTATAACACACTAGCTTTAAATGTGGCTGACCAAATATTAAAGGTTTTGAGCCGGGTGCGTAAAAAATACCCTCTCTCCAATTTAAAAAAAAGAGATAAAGCCATCAATGTAAAGATTTTAGTATATACCCTTGACAGAGGGGGGTAATAAATACTAAACTAAACAGTGTAGGGGTGTCCTTAAGGGAGGCGTTGGTTACCGATGATCAATCCAGTAGTTTTGGAAGATTCGTACCAGGAATTTAGTCAAAATTTGCAGAAATGGATACCTGACGGGATCATCCATGTCGACCTACGGCTGCTCCATGAAATGGGGTTGTTGAACAGCGCCGAACTGGAACACTCGGTCAATGAGGCCAATCTCACCCTATATTTTCATATCATCGAAACACCGGATAAGGTGACTTTGTTCAATGATCAATTTGCGATCTGGATCGTTCCTCAAGTCATCGATGAGATCCCAACGACCACTACCCTCATCGCCTTGCTCCAAGGAAATAAGCCAAGACTTGAAATCGTCTATCGGACTAGCGGTGTTTACAACACGCCTAAGTATATTCTGAAAATCCTTCAACACTTTCTGACGGAAGTGCAAGATACGGAAGCGATCATCTCGGCGATTGGCAAGAAGCATTAAGCTCTTCTATACCGAAAAATCAACAGAAGCATATTACTGGGATAGGTTCTTAAGGTTCTTAGTGACTATAAGGACATTCGCATTTCCTAACCGTTCATAATGAGCATGGTCTACAAATGTTTTCAAAAATGTGATCCCCAATCCGCCGATAGCGATCTCTTGTTCGTCGCTTTGATTGACTTTGATCTCATTTAACGGATTAAAAGGGATGCCCTGATCTTCGATGACAAATTCGAATTTTTGTTCAGGAAAGTAATTAGCTTTGAGGACAACCGCACCTGGCTCTTCAGGGTATGCATGCTCGATAACATTGACAATAGCTTCTTCTAAAGCAAGCTCGAATTTTCGCGCTATTTTGACAGGGAGTTCAGAAGCGCGAATTTGATCGTGGACCCATTCCAGCAGTTCGGGAAGGGATTCAATAACAGCAGGACGAACAATTTCTGATTTGACAGGCAGCCCTTCCATGCTCTTTCTCCTCTGAACCCATATCAATGATTAAACAAACTTTCTTACCATCCCTGGCTTACGATCCCATCCACGATCTTTTGAGCAAGCTGCCGATAGATAGGCACAGCTGCATCGTCGTGGGCCCCTTCTGTCGAATCGAGCTGGCCTAAAGAAAAATTGATGACGGTTTGCGTCTTGCCAGCTGAGTTAGTAAAAGTAAGATCTCTGACAGAATTGGGATCGACATAGTCATAATCGGCGCGAGCTTTGACATGCACCGGTCCGATAATGGTTTCCTCGGTATACGAATCGATCAGCTTAACTTCAACAGTCAAGTTCCGTCGATTTTCCGTCCCTACAATGTTCTGCCTTCGTTTTCCCGTTGACGGGTTTCTGTCATAACGGTAACCAATCCTTTCGTCTCCATCATTGACGACGGCCACTTCCAAAACGACCATCCCCCCATTTTGGCGGTATTCGAAATGGGGATCATTCGAGAGGACCCGGACAAGCTCTGTATTCAATTGCCCTTCGATGTCTCCTCGAATGTAAGGAACGCTGATCGTTACCGGCCCTTCAGATGGCTTTTCTTCCTGGAAGCGATAACCGCAGCCGGCTATGAGAAGGAGAAAGGGAACTGTGAAAAAAAAAATTCTCACTTCTTGTCCGTTGGGTTCTCATTTTGCATAGCACGCTCCTCTTCGGTTTGGACAATTTGCCCAGTGACCGGCAATTCCAACAAGGAAGGCTGTTTCGTCTCTTTGCGAAGCTTTGGCTTGGATTGCTCTGAGGGAGCTGAAGGCTCTTTTTGAATGGCCTCTTTCACATCGTTTTGCAAATCCCGACCATCCGGTTTATAATTGAGCTTATGAAGCCGTCGATTTGCCAGTTGAGAAACTTTTGTGTCAGGATATTTTGCAATGATCCGCGTATAGTAGATGTAAGAAGCATGCGGTTTGCCAGTCCTCTCATAAAATCTTCCGATCTCGTAGAGGTGGCTTGCATATATTTCCTTCATTTCAAAAAGCATCCCTTCTGCGACGCCCAGCTTCTCTTCGCCTGGAAAGTCTTGGCGGAATTTGCGGTAGTTGATTTCAGCTAAGTCGAGATAGTCTTGATCGGGATATTGGTCTTGGGATTGGATCAAATAGACCTGGCCGACGCCGATGTAGCTCTCGACTGCAAGTGGATGTTTTGGAAACCTTCGGATCAATGTCTGGTATGTTTCAACGCTCGATTTATACTCTTCGTCTTTCAATAAAAGCTGAGCTTTGCCGAAGAGAGCTTGAGCTGCTAGCTCATGATGGGGAAGGGCTGTGATCACTTCATCATAAATTGCAATCGCTTCATCGCGGGCAGGGATCCATTTAGGCATGCTTTCCCATCCGAGCATGTGCTTCTTTGCGCCACCATGGAATTTCTCAGCGATCTTAAATTTGTATTGGATCGCCTCTTCGAAATATTTAGGAGTCGTTTGTTTTTTTAGATAGGATGTCAGGTTCTGATTAGCGAGCTCATATTCGCGGACTTGAAAATAACCCACTCCCAATAAATAAAGAGCGTCTTGCGCAAATGGGGTTCCCGGGAAATTCTTGATCACAATCGTTGCGTGCCGAATGACAATCTCCCAATCCTTTTGCTGATAGGCGTCCATGGCCGCGCTGTAATGCTCCTGAACGGACATCGTTGCGACTTCGTTCGAATTCATCAATTTTCCATTACTGATCGTATATGCCGCCTGAAGGGGAAGGCCGATCAAGCACAACGATGTGAAGCAAAGAGGAGCAAGAAATTTTTTGAACATCATCAATCCTTTTTTTTACCCTAAGCAGTCGATGCAAAAGGGATCAGGAGTCAACCTGTAGAGTGTAGGAAATTCTCCTTCTTTCTATCCATTTTGTCAATAGAGGGAATTACGAAACACCGATTAGGAGTCTGAATTTTTCCAAGGGGAAAACTCAAAAAAACCAAAATATTCATTTCGTTATGAAAGGAAATTTTACACTAACTTAGAAAGAGTTTCAATCATTGAAACATCATTTCGAAGCAACCTCATCTTGAAACATTCGTTTATAAATATGGAATGTTGCAATTGAATCAGGATTGTCCTGTCGGTATTGTTCGGAAAACTGGATGATCATTTGAGTGATGATAGTTTTTAAATCAGGAGTTGCAGCTGAAGAATCTTTTTTGAATGCGATCCCATTTTCTTCGTTAACAGGATATGGCAAAGTTGGATCGAGATAGGTAGTTTTCCAAACATTACAGCTAGTTTTATATTTATTGATAACAAGCTCTCCCTCAGCAACGATATCAATAGATCCGGTTTTTGACGTTTGAAGCTCACTGATTGAAATGAGGAATCCAGCACTGGAACGAGGTATGTTATTGATACATTCGGTTGAGATGTCGACATTTCCTAATTTTTCTAATGACTCAACTAGATAGTTGAACAAAATTTCTCGATCAGAGATCTCATTTGTTAAAAACAATGGAATAACTACGTAATCTCTTACTTTATTTAATGGGCCAATTGAATCTTTACTCTCCTTTTTAGGAGGACATCCATTAGATAAAAGCACGAGGCAAAGTAAAATAGAAAGCAATTTCATTTTATCTTCCAGGGCAAATATCATTCAGGAACAGGTTATTCATTGCTTCTTGCAGTTCATTAATGAATCTCGCTGCATGGAACCCATCGCAGACGGCATGATGCGCTTGAACAGCAAGGGGCAGCCAAATTTTGCCATTCTGTTCGAAATACTTACCTGTGGTGAAAATCGGCAGAAGATAGTCTGTAACCTTTGGCAAGTTCAAGTTGAAGCCCGTGAAACTTATCCAGGGAATGCTCGAAATAGTAAAACTGTTCGGCGGCATATTCGGTTTTGCCATAAAACCTTGGACTTTCTCATACTTCTGAACGTCTGACAAATACCTGTTATAAAATTCAGAGAACGATGGAGTGTACTCGGTCCAAATGTTCGTAAAGGTCTCGCTATCTTTATGCAAAATTGCATAGCAAGGATGGACAAGATCGAAAACGCCCACTTTGCCATTATCATGAAGAGCTGTTCGGAACTCTTCATGCTTATTGACGATCAAAGAGAGTAAATAGATCATCGTTGGATAGAGCTTGAAATTGCGCTCTTTGATTTCTTTAAGAAGCCTAGTTAAGTCTAAATTGACGGTTATACTATAGGTGCATGTAATCCGATGGAGATAATGTTCAAAATACTCCTTGCGGGACCATGTGGAAACATCAATCTCCTGAAAAGACATCTCAATTCTCCCAATGCAGAGCTTCTAAAGACTGCACGCGGCGGATCTTTTCTTCGAGCTCAGAATGGTAGTCAACTCCCCAGCCCGCATCGATATGGATCGATCTAATGGTCTCTTTTTTCGTGATGAAAAGAAGATGGATCGGGATTTTGCCAGAGTGGGAACGGAAAGCTTTTTTTAATGAGAGGATATGGCTCATCCTGAGGTTATCGATATTCAATTTGATGGTCAGCTTTTGCGGGCCTTGCATCTTTGCCTCCTTTGGTTTTTCAACCTGAGCAGCCTTCGACTTTGCTTCGTTTCTTTTTTCTCTGAGTTCCGACATTCTGGCCTGGTTCTTGGCTCGATCGAACGCCTCATCGCAAATACGGATCATTTCCTCATCCGCCTTCGTGAGATCGTCAAGCCATCGGCATTGCAGCTTCAGCTCCCCCTCTTGCCGCTCCAACTGGATGACTGCATACAGAAGCTGATTTTCAAGCAGCAGCAGCGCTTTATCTTCATAGAGGTCGGGCCAAATAGGAAGCTCGAACCGATCGATCCCGTCGCTGATCGTTAAGATTGCAAACTTCCTTTGGCTCTTCGCTGAAATCTTCACCGAAATCGCTTCAATGATGAATGCAACGCGGCAAACAGAGCCGTTTGGCAGGTTTTCGAGTTCCTTTAAAGGAACGCAAGAGAGCCTTTGCAAGCTGGAACGGAAATCGTCAAGCGGATGTCCGTTGAGATAAAACCCGAGCAGCTCATATTCCCGCTTTAAGATTTTTTGCTTTGAAACTGGATCTTTGACTTCAGGGGGCGTATGGAAGCTCTGCTCTTTCTCGTTGTCGATCAAAGAGAATAAATTCATGATCCCCTTAGCTGCGTCCTTCTGGTCTTTAGCTGCAGCATCGAATATCGGATCGACGCTGATGAGAAGGGCGGGGCGGCTCCAACCTGTAAAATCAAAACAGCCGGCTTCGATCAAGTTCTCGATCACTTTTTTGCCGACCTTCCGCGTATCGATGCGGCGGACAAAATCATAAAGGGATGCAAATGGGCCAGCTTTTTCTCTTTCTTCAAGGATTGCTTCGACGACCCCTTCTCCAACTCCCTTGATGCCCGACATGGCAAAACGAATCCCGCGGTCTGTAGGGACGAACATTTTTCCAGATTCATTGACATCGGGCGGTAAAATAGCAATTCCCATTGTCTGGCATTCGCGGATGACCTTAGTGACTTTGGAAAGATCATCCCGATCGGACGTCATTAATGCCGCCATCCACTCAGAAGGATAATTCGCTTTGAAATAGGCGGTGACATAGCTTAAGTAGCCATAGGCCGCAGCATGCGACTTATTGAATCCATAGGAGGCAAATTTTTCCACCTTGTCAAAAATGCGCATCGACGTCTGTTCATCGATCCCATTATTTAAGGCTCCTAAACGGAATTTTTCCCTCTGACGGGACATTTCATCATGATCTTTTTTCCCCATCGCACGCCGAAGAACATCGCCCTCGCCGAGCGTGTATCCTGCAAGACGACTTGCTATTTGCATGACCTGCTCTTGGTAGACCATAATCCCATAGGTTTCCAACAAGATATCTTCCATGAGCGGATGGTCGATCTCGATCGTCTCCCGCCCATGCTTCCTGTTGATAAAAGAGGGGATCATCTCCATCGGGCCAGGCCGGTAGAGGGCTCCGACCGCAATGATCTCTTCAAACTTATCAATATGCAGCTGCTTTGCCAAATCTTGCATGCCGGGAGATTCAAGCTGGAAGATCCCCATCGTTCTGCCCTGGTTGAGCAAATTGAATGTCGCCTGATCATCCAGCGGCAAATTCACCCAATCGATCTTCTTCCCATTTTTTTGCATGACCGCATCGACTGCGTGCTGGATCGCGGTCAATGTCTTCAGCCCTAGAAAGTCGATTTTCAACATGCCGACAGCCTCGACAGGCTTCATCGAAAACTGGGTCACCGCCATATCGGAATCTTTAGCATTGCATACAGGGATATGATCAACGATCGAGTCTCCGCAAATGATCATGCCGGCCGCATGGATCCCCGTATTGCGGACCGATCCTTCTAGTTTTTTTGCAAGATCGATCAATCTTTCCACTTCAGGATCGGATGTGGAGAGGCTTTTAAGCTCAGGATCGATCTCTAATGCCTTGTCCAAAGTCATTGTCGGATCTTCAGGAACCAGCTTGGCGATCTCATTGACCCTGGCCAAAGGGATGCTCAATACGCGGCCCACGTCCTTGATCGCCATTTTGGCCTTCATCGTGCCGAATGTGATGATCTGAGCAACTTTTTCTTTCCCGTATTTGCCTAAAGTGTACTCGATCACTTCCGCCCTGCGGTCCATGCAGATATCAACATCAATATCAGGATAGGAGATCCTTTCAGGATTGATAAAGCGCTCGAAGAACAGATTGAAACGGAGCGGTTCGATATCGGTGATTCCGATCAGATAGAGGATAATCGATCCAGCTCCAGACCCCCTGCCAGGCCCCATGGGAATCCCATTGCGCTTTGCCCAAGCAATAAAGTCCCACACGATCAACAGATAATCTCCCATCCCCTTCGGCAATATTACGCTAAGTTCATAGTCCAACCGCTCCCGAATAACTTCTGAAGGATCTCTTCCGGGATATTTTTCTTGGACCTTGAGCAGCCTTTCCGGCGTATAGCGGCGGGGAATCCCTTCTTCACATAATTGTCTTAAAAAGGCCTCAGCGGCCGCCTGTCTTTCTTCATGGGTGTAGGAGGCATTTTTCAGCGAAGGAGGAACAAATACAGGATAGTATTTCGATTTAAGGTCGAACTCGAACTGGCATTTTTGGGCTATTTCCTGCGTGTTTTCCACTGCTTCGGGAATATCGGCAAATAGAGCTTGGATCTGATCGGGAGATTTAAAGTAGAGCTCATGGGTCTGAGTCACCTCTCTCTTAGGATTGCGCACCCTTACTTTTGGATTTCCATAAGAATCCTTTTCCCATATCTCGCAAGGTTCTCCTGACTGGATATTCTGAAGAACTTCATGGGCCTTCCAATCATCCCGGTCAAGGTATCTGACGTCATTGGCAGCGGCACATTTTATTCCCCGCTGCTTCGATAGCTCGATCAACCTGGAATTGATCTTTTTCTGGCCTGAAATATAATCCAGATGCCGCTGATATAGCCAACTCTCCTGGTCCATCCCATCTTCGCGAATGTCATCTGTATGCATCTCATGGCGCAAAAGCTCAAAGTAATAGTCCTCTCCAAAAAGAGAATGAAACCAATCGATCTCTGCAAGCAATTCCTCTTCTTTTTCCAAAACAATCCATTGGGCAACGCTAGAATAATAGGGGCCGGAAAGGCATACCAGTCCTTCTGCAGACTCTTTCAGCAGCTCCTTATCGATGCGCGGCGTATAGTAAAATCCCTCAAGGTAAGCTTGCGATGACAACCGGCATAAATTCTTAAAGCCTTGGTGATTCTTTGCGAGCAGGACGATTGGATAGCCGGAAAACAACCCTGGGATCCGTTTTTTCTCTAAGCGGGAAGCGGGTGCAACATTGAGTTCGCATCCGATGATCGGCTTGATTTTTTTTGCTTTGCAGGCCTTGTAAAAATCTACAGCCCCGAACATGTTCCCAGAATCTGTTATTGCAAGCGAAGGCATTCCAAATGACGCAGCCCTTTCTGCCAGCGCTTCGACTGATGCTGAGGAATCAAGAATTGAAAACTGAGAGTGATTATGTAGAGAAATCCAGGTCATAAGATGGTTGTCGCTAAATGATGAACTGCGCCCATCTTACCGGATAAAGTGATGAATTATCCAGATATTTTATACGGCTGCGGCCTATCCGCACCCGTTAATAGCAAGCCGGTCTGTAAAATGTCTGCAACCAGCTTTAAGTCTTGACGACTTCAGAAGCATCTTCCGATTTATTCACAACAGGTTCTGCTGTGTATTTGGGGTTAGTCTTAATGCGCCACAATGGGAGCAGTAGAAGGACTGCAATAGCTCCGCAAATGCCTAAAGCCAGGAAAAATCCGTACCATCCCCAAACTTCCGCAACCTTACTGATCGGATATCCTGCAGTAGCAGCACCCAGATAAGCCACCCAACCGGTAAATCCTGTTGCGGTCCCCGCTGCCTTTTTATGCGACAGCTCAGCTGCTGCCATGCCGATCAGCATTTGCGGGCCGAAGATGAGGAATCCGATCACAAACATCATCAAATAATCAAGGAGGATCATCCCTTGAGGGACTAAATAGAGGCCTGCAACGGCAAAGATGACGCCTGCGCTAAACAAAACGTTAATAGGACCTCTTCGTCCTTTGAAAATCCGATCTGAGGCCCATCCAGCTGCAAGGCTTCCGCAAATTCCGCCCGCCTCGAACCAAAGAACGCTCGCATTTGCCTTAATGAGGGAATACCCCTTGGTCTTCATCAAAAACAGAGCGCCGAAATCATTGACAGCCTGACGGATGATGTACACGAAGAAATAGGATATCGCTAAGATCCAAATGTACTTATTGCTCAATACGTGCTTGAAAAGGATCTCTTTAACAGACAGCTCGTGCTCTTCTTCCCGTTTTGCCGTGGGATAGTCATCCTTAAATTTTTCAATGGCTGGCAATCCTAATGACTGAGGGGTGTCGCGCAGCCGGTTGATTAAAAACAAACCGACAACGATGCAAAACACTCCTGGTACATACATTGCAAACCGCCATCCCATGTACTGCGCAAAATAGCCGGCTATCAACGGTATCAAGGCCCCGCCGACACTATGGGAAGTATTCCAGAAGCCCCACCATGTCCCTCTCTCTTTTTGAGAGTACCAGTGAGTGAGAAGCCGGGCGCATGGAGGCCAGCCCCATCCTTGAAACCATCCATTCAATCCCCAAAAAATTCCAAAGAAAATAATCGAAGAGGACATGCCGAACAAAATGTTCAAAATACCCGTTAAGATAAGGCCTATCGCCATAAAAAAGCGGGGATTCGAGCGGTCAGCCAGAACTCCGCTTAAGAATTTGCTCAAACCATAGGTAATGGATAGAATACTGCTCAATATCCCCAGATCGCTGATCTGAAGCCCTAAGTCATTCATCAGCACGGGCATTGCAAACGTAAAACTTTTACGGGTAAAATAGTAGAAAATGTATCCGACATACATCCCATAGAAAATCCTCAAGCGCCAGTATTTATAACGCTCTTTTACGACATCAGGATCCTGAATCTCAGGCGTATGAGGGGCGGGCTTTAAAAGATCGAATACACTCACGGAGCACTCCTTCCGCTTAGAATTTTTCGAAACGAAGAAAAAATTAAAGAGAAATTGGCCTTAAGTCAATCAATTTCTGCCCAAACAAGTTCGATCGAACCAATTAACAGAGGGGCAAAAACTTGATTTAATATTGCGCCTTAGGCATTAAAGAAATTTTATAGTCTTTAAGCCTCAAGAGCCAGCTTCCTATGAACGATTTCCAAAAATTCGTCCATCGACGCGACCCGGCACCGTATGAAGAAATCCGGATCAACCCCATCGAAAAAGACAAAAAAGGCAAAGAGGAACCTTATAAAGGGCTTCCCCCTTCAACTGCCAAGCCTCTTGTCTTCGGCTCTCTAGTCTCTTATTTTCAAAAGTTTCTTAATATGTTTTTCGGTAAAGGCAGATCACCTTTGCTGTTTTTCGATCAGCAGCAGATGCTTGAAGATGTAGCCGCCTTTAAAAAGCTACTGCAAATACTCAGCGAGGACGATCAGAGCCACAACCCTGAATACACACAGCAATTATCTGAATTATGGCATAATCTTCTTGATGATTGCAACTCCATCCTTGCCACTTCTGATTCGGCGCCTAAGAACCTGGCAAAATTAAAGGTTTTTGTTGATGAAATGTACCACTTCCCTCCCGGCGAAGACCACACTTTGGGGTATTATTTCACCGAGTATGCAGGCAAAGATTGGATCCCCTTTCCTTTTATGGAGATCCTCCAGCACCTCCATGAGGAGTGCGGCGATTCTCCGCAAAAGGCAACGCTTATCAAGTGGGTAGAGACGCTGGCAGATATCCTAGCCGGCGCCGGCTACAAAGCCGCCACTAACACGATCGATCTTCCCGACGACCCCACCTAGAAACCCTTCCAGAGTTTTCCTTTGTTAACAATGTCACCTTATTTAGGGGCTTTACTGTTTTCCTAAGAGACCTTATAGTTTCTATGTCATTGATTAAGATTTGGTCTGCACATGGAATATACAGCTCCCAAAGGGGTCTTCGATATTGTCCCCTTTGAACCGAAAGAAGAAGACAAGTGGCGCGAATCCCATCGCTGGAACTACTTAGAATCGATCCTCCGTCAAACCGCAAATGATTACGGATACCAAGAAATCCGCACGCCAATTTTCGAGAAGACGGAACTTTTTGTGCGCAGTGTAGGAGAAAGCTCCGACATCGTCTCAAAAGAGATGTACACCTTCCTCGACCGGGCCGAACGTTCGATGACCCTGCGCCCTGAAGGCACCGCTTCCGCGATGCGCTCTTTTGTCGAAAACCGCCTTCACCAGAACCCAGGCCTGCAAAAGTATTTTTATATCGGCCCAATGTTCCGCTATGAAAGGCAGCAAGCCGGCAGATACCGGCAGCACCACCAATTTGGAGCCGAGGCAATCGGCATTGGCAAAGCAGAGCAAGACGTTGAACTCATTGATATGGTCTGCGAGATCTACCGACGGCTTGGATTGAAAAACCTCAATGTGATGATCAACTCGGTCGGCGATGCCGCATCACGCACTGCTTATAAGGAAGCGCTTGCTTCCTTTCTGACCCCTCATTTCGAACAGCTCTCTGCCGACAGCAAGGTGCGTTTTTCCAAGAACATTCTGCGGATCCTCGATTCAAAAGACGCGAACGATCAAAAAATCCTGGAAGGAGCTCCTACGATCCTCGACCACCTGACTCCCGATGCCAAACAGCACTTCGAACAAGTCCTCCGATTGCTCGATGGACTAAAGTTATCCTACGCCGTCAACCCTAAGCTTGTAAGAGGGCTGGACTATTATAATAAGACAGTGTTTGAGATCACTTCCGGCGAGCTTGGAGCTCAGAACTCCCTTGGCGGCGGCGGAAGGTACGACAGTCTGACCGCATCGCTTGGCGGGCCAAACCTCCCTTCTGTCGGTTTTGCAACAGGCTTGGAAAGGATCCTGCAAACAATGATCAAGCAGAATGCGCCGTTTCCAGAGCCGCCGCATCCGACGCTGTTCATTGTCCCCTTAGGCGAAGCAAGTTTGTCATGGTCGTTCGAGCTTGTCTGCAAACTCCGGCATGAACATATTCGCGCAGAGATCGACCTATCCGGAAAAAAAGTCCAGCAAGGCCTTCAGCTCGCTAACCAGCTCCAAGCTGATTTCTGCCTTGTCATTGGCGATGAAGAATTAGCGCAAAAGACTGGCAAACTTAAAAAAATGACCACCCGCGAGAGCTTCGACGTTTCTTTGGACAACCTTGCGGCCAAACTTAAAGAATTAAAAGGATAATCCATGTTCGACTATAGAAGAACCCACACTTGCGGCGCCTTGACGAAAGAGGCGATCGGGAAAAAAGTCACGCTGTCCGGTTGGGTCCATCGCAGAAGAGACCATGGCGGACTTATTTTCATCGATCTACGCGATCGTTTCGGCTTGACTCAGCTAGTTTTCGATCCTGCAAAGGTTGCTAGCGCCATGTTTGAAAACGCGTCCCGTTTGAGAAGCGAATGGGTTATCTCGATCAAAGGATCGGTCATCCCCAGGGCTGAAGGGATGACAAACCCGAAGCTTTCGACCGGCGAAATTGAAATCCAAGTCGAAGAACTATCAATCCTCTCTCCTGCAAAAACACCTCCATTTTCCATTTGCGACGAGGAGACAGACGTCAATGAAGAGCTCCGTTTAAAATACCGCTACCTCGACATCCGAAGAGGAGACGTTGCCGAAAAGCTTGTGCTGCGCCATAAAACGATGCTCTGCACGCGCAATTTCATGAGCAATCAAGGCTTTGTCGAGATCTCTACTCCGATCTTGGCTAAATCAACGCCTGAAGGCGCAAGAGACTACCTCGTCCCTTCAAGAGTTTATCCAGGCAACTTTTATGCTCTTCCCCAATCGCCTCAAATCTTTAAACAGCTCTTAATGGTCTCAGGGATGGACCGCTATTTTCAAATCGCTCAATGCTTCCGGGATGAGGACCTCCGTGCAGACAGGCAGCCGGAATTCACTCAGATCGACTTGGAAATGAGCTTTGGAACGCCCGAGGACCTGATGCGCCTTCTCGAAGGGCTTGTGTCAACCATTTTCAAGGAATGCAATGGAGTAACTGTTGCCCAGCCATTCCGCAAAATGCACTATCGAGACTGCTTAGAGATGTACGGAACCGACAGGCCTGATTTACGCTTCGGCATGCCGCTCATCCGCATCGATGACATCGCCTCCCGTTCTACCTTCAGCATTTTCCTTGAACAGCTCTCTGCTGGCGGGATCATCAAAGCGATGTGCGTCAAAGGCGGCGCTGACATTTCCCGAAAAGAAATCGACGGATACACCCAATTCGTTGGAAAGTTTGGCCTCAACGGCCTTGCCTGGATGAAAAAACAGGACGGCGAATTGACGTCTAACATCGTCAAATTTTTCACTCCCGAACTGCAAGCTGAATTAAGCAGTAGGCTCAATATTGAAAATGGCGACCTGATCTTTATTGCAGCAGCGAGCGAAGACCGCGTCAACCAAGCCATGGACCATCTGCGGCGCAAAATTGCAAAAGACCGTCAATTGATCAATCCAAACGCCTTAGAGTTTTTGTGGGTGACCGATTTTCCTTTGCTTCGATGGAACCCTGACGAAAACCGTTTGGAGAGCGAACACCACCCCTTCACTTCCCCGAACTTTGAAGACCTCGACCTTCTCGAAAAGGAACCTTTAAAAGTCAGAGCGCTGGCTTACGACCTTGTCCTGAACGGCTATGAGATCGGCGGCGGATCGCAGAGGATCCATCAAAGCGATTTGCAGGAAAAGATCTTCAAAGCCCTAAAACTAACTCCATCTGATATCCAAGAAAAATTCGGGTTCTTTGTCGAGGCTCTGCAATACGGGACGCCTCCGCACCTTGGATTTGCATTCGGGCTCGACCGGATTGTGATGATCCTCTCTAAAACAGAAAATATCCGGGACGTGATCGCCTTTCCAAAAACGCAAAAAGCAAGCGATCTGATGATGCAATGTCCTGCCAAGGTTCATCCAAAGCAGCTCGATGAGCTCAAACTAAAAGCTGAGGCGACTGAAATCAGTTGGATATAAGAGGCAGTTGCAAAACTGCTTTGCACGGAAAAATCGATGATTTTAAGGCCAGTCACAAGTGGCAGCAAAGCTGCCACGCTCCATTTAACGAGGTCGGCCCCAAGTGGGCCGGCCAAGGAGAATGGATGTAAATGGCCTCAAAAGTACGATTTTGCTGGGCAAATGAGTTTTGCAATTGCCTCTAAATCATTCGATCAACTAAATTCATTTATCAAAAGCGAGGTTCGCAGCCATGATCAAGCAATTATTCATTCTCAGTTCGGCCTGCCTATTAATGAGTGCCAATGCACCTATTTTCAGTGAAGAAAAGGCCAATGAGCAACAAGCTACTGCTCCATCCAAGCAGTTAGACATTGGAAAAATTTCGGAAGCTTTCGGCCATTTAATTAGCAAGAACATCGAAACGACAGGCGTCCAATTTGATATTGCGCAAGTGATCAAAGGACTGCAAGATGCCGCTTCCGGCAAAGAATCTCCTATGTCGGAAATCGAGTGCATACAAGCCATCACAGCTGTTCAAGAGACTCTGTTCAAAGAACAGTCCGAGAAAAATCTTAAAAAAGCGCAAGAATTCCTTTCTACAAATTCAAAAGAAAAAAATATCGTCTCACTAGCGGACGGCAAAGTCCAATATAAGGTTGAAAAAGAAGGGGAAGGCGCCGCTATAGAAAGCCACTTTTCACCTTTGATCCACTATAAGGGCAAATTCCTAGATGGTTCTGTCTTCGGAGCTTCTAAAGAAGAGGAAATGCTTTCTTTGGACGAGATTATCCCTGGCTTGAAAGCTGGTTTAATCGGAATGAGAGAAGGGGAAAAAAGAACCATTTTCATCCATCCTGATATGGCTTATGGAACTAACGGTTATCTTCCGCCAAACTCTCTTTTGACATTTGAAGTTGAACTCGTCAAAGCAAACTCTCCTAAGCCTGAGCAAACGGAAGCTGCAGCGACAGGAACTCCAAAGACCGCTTCTGAAGTAGCTGAGCCTGAAACGCATATTCGTTAATCTTCTCTCTACAAACACTTTCTTAAGCAAATGAAAAACCCAGTCCTGCCAGGCTGGGTTTGTTAAACTCGACTTTGTACTTTTTTTGGATCGAAGGACTCGAGATATTTGTTCTCGAGGGAGTTATTTAAGGCGGGAAGAGGTTAAAACACCCCTTCCCGCCTTAAATAATCTCCAAGTTCAGCCATAGGCTGAACGGTCGAGGACAAATAGACGAGGCAGGCGAGCCAAAAAAAGTACAAAGTCGAGTTATAATTAGTCCTCATGAAAATTATCCTATTTCAGCCACAGATTCCCCAAAACACAGGAAATATTGTTCGAACCTGCGCCGTGACAGGCAATGAATTGATCCTAGTCAAACCTTTAGGATTCAGCACATCGGACCGGATGTTGAAACGGGCGGGATTAGATTATTGGGAAGGGATCACCGTATCATTCCTCGACGATCTAGAAAATTACTTAGAAGGAACGCGCCACCCTTTTTATTTCTTTTCCAGCCATGCCGAACCGCTCTATACGGAACCCAGTTATAAGTCAGATTCCATCCTTATTTTCGGATCGGAAACTTTTGGGCTTCCTGAAACATTCCACAAGAAATATCAAGACAGGTTCTACACTCTGCCAATGACGGAAAAATCTCGTTGCTTAAATCTATCAAATGCTGTTTCCATAGTGATATACGAGGCATGGAGACAACAGCGATTTCAGGGCAGGTAATATATAGCTATGCGCTTATTCAAAATGTCGTTAACTCTCCAGATGGCAATCGCCACAGCTTTAGGGATACTTTGCGGTTTTTTCTTTGGCGATCTTTGCGAGGTCTTCAGTAACTGGGCCTCCGCCTACATTATGCTCCTTAAAGTCACTGCAGTCCCCTATCTCATCGCCGCTATTATTCACGGTGTGGGACAGCTGAGTTTATCCCAAGCAAAGATGATCATGAAGCGTGGAATCCTCTTCATTGGGCTTGCTTGGTCAATCAACATCTGCGTCATCTACCTGATCAATTATGTTTTTCCACGTTCTGAATCGACCCAGGTCAGCGGATATGTCTCTACCGAAACGCCCCACCTTAATTTTGCCGAATTGCTCATTCCCGATAATATTTTTTACGACCTCTCGAACAACATCATTCCTGCAATCGTGATCTTCTCTTTGCTGATCGGCATTGCCCTCATGTACCTCAAAGAGAAGCATACTTTAATGTATTGTTTCGAAAACTTAGTCGAAGCCCTCACAAGGATCACATCTTGGATAGCCCGTATCACGCCATATGGGACCTTCCTCATTATCGCTAACCAAGTAGGGACTGTCCAACTGTCAACTGTCAAGCAAGTCAGCACTTACATCATCCTGTACATGGTTGGAATTTCCATCATCGTTTTTTGGATCTTTCCCCGTTTGATCCAAATGCTGACATCTATCCCTTCTTATAAATGGCTTCAGCAATTGCTTCCTATCCTCTTGCTCGCATACACGACAAACGTTGTCATCGTTTGCTTACCCTACATCATCGAGCTTTTGAAAAAAGAGACTCAAATCTTAGACCCAAAAGATGAGAAGGCCCAAAGCCAGATCCAAGGTACCGTCTCCGTTGTTTTCAACCTTCCTCTCGGATCCTTGTTCATTACTGTCTTCGTATTCTTCGTTGCGATTTTCTACAATTTCCCCCTTTCTTTTGGATCGCAGATCGAGCTCTTCGTCACGACTTTTTTAACAAGTCTAGGCGCTGTTGGACTTGGCTCCTGGATCAACAGTTTGACATTCATCCTCGACTCGCTTGGGCTGCCTATTGAAGCTGTCAATATCTACTTGACAACCCTGCCGTTCACAGCAGGTTTTCAATCGATGCTATCAGTGATGCAAATCGCTTCTATTTCCCTCTTCATCACTCTCTCCTGCCGCCAGATGATCATCCTCAAGTGGTCAAAAATCATCCGCAACGTGATCATCACTGCAGTTCCCGTCATTGCTGTATTCGCAGGAATCTCCGTGTTCAATCCCCTACCTAAAATTATCAATGAGACAAAAAGCATCTACGAACTCAAGATCTCCTCCAATATCCCCACAACTGTGCATAAAACACCGAGCGCCTCTCCCATCTCCTCTTCAGAGAGCGAAGACGCTCTTGACAGGATCCTGCGAACGAAAGTGCTGAAAGTCGGATATAATACAGCTGTTCCACCTTTTTGCTTTCTAAATGTCGATGGAAACGTTGTCGGATACGATATCGCTTTTGCTTACGAACTGGCCTATGACTTAGGTGTGGATCTTGAATTAGTTCCGCTCAATTATAGCAAAATCTCCGACGAGCTGAACGAGAACCTATACGATATTGCGATGGCTGCAGTCACTATTAATGAACAGCGTTTGAAACAGATCGTTTTCACCCAGGAATACATCAGTCCTCGTATCGTGTTGATTGCTCGCGAAGAAGCCCGCAAGCTGTTTATGAATACAGAAAAAGTCCAAGAGTCCAAACATGCTAAAATCGCCGTCTTAAAAGGATCTTCGTTTGAACAGCTTGCTCGAGAATTGTTTCCCAGCAAAGAACTCGTTTTACTCAAATCTTACGACGAATTTCTTCCCTTGGACAAAGAAGTCGCCCTACTTTGGGAAGAGCAAGAAGCCATCGCATGGCTGCTTGTGCATCGAGGATACCGTTTAATTTTACCTGATCCTGGATTGGGGTATGACACCCTTGCCTACGCAATACGAAATAACAGCCCTTTGTTTTTGCATTATCTGAATACATGGCTTGCGCTGAAGACAACCTCAGGCTACAGTCCCAAACAATACGATTTATGGATCAAAGGGAAAACAGAAATTGCAGCGCCGAATGAACCGCGCTGGTCGATCATTCGCAACGTCCTGCATTGGGTTGAATAGGATACCTGCCACGTGATGGCAAGCATCCTATTAGAAAGATGACTATTTCTTAGCTGAAGAGATAAAATCTTTAACTGTATCGGCATCGCGCAAGCCGACGAGCCGTCCGACTTCTTTTCCATCTTTAAACAAAATAAGCGTTGGAACGGAAGTGACTTGAAATCCCCCAGCAATTTTTTGAGCATGATCGATATCTAACTTCGCAATCGTAGCGCTTCCATGCACATCATTCGCCACCCGTTCGAGCACAGGGGTCATCATACGGCAAGGTCCGCACCAGTCGGCATAAAAGTCGACTAGGACGACCCCTTTGCCAATTTCCGTATGAAAAGAATCTTCTGTTAATTTTTTAATGTTGTCTGCCATAAGGCCTCCCTTGCCTATTGAATCTATAAAGTTAAATAAAATCAGCATTATACAAGGTTTCCCTCTCATTTTTCTAGCGGAAAACCAAGGGCGCCTATATAATTTAGCGTTCAGAATGCGGTCATGGCGGAATTGGTAGACGCGCTAGATTCAGGTTCTAGTCGGGGCAACTCGGTGGATGTTCGAGTCATCTTGACCGCATATTTCTTTTCTAACCCAGTGTTTGGGTTTTAAGCATTCAGGATGGTTTCCATGGTCATAACGGATTTCCCTCCCCGTGTTGCGATCGTCGCTAATGGCGCTACAGAAAATAGCGAAAAAATTCTTGACCGGATCCACTCCTATTCCTTTTTAGTCGCTGTCGATGGCGGATGCAATGCTTGCTATACCCTCAAACTCTCTCCGCAGCTCATTATTGGTGACATGGATTCCATATCGCCTGAAGCCAACGCATATTACGCTGACGTCCCTAAACTTCTTTTTCCTTCGGAAAAAGATGAAACAGACCTTGAACTTGCTCTCAATCATTTATTGGCCAATCACGTCAAAGAGATCACCGTCTTTGGGGGATTAGGCAACCGGGTAGACCACACCTTGGGAAATATCATCCTTCTATCCCGGTTTCCCGGCAGGGTATTCCTCGAGTCTGATGCTGAAAGGCTCTCAGTGGTTAATCATACCCTTGAATTCAGTTGTTCTGTCGGTCAAACGATATCTTTGATCCCCGTCAACGGACCTGTTAGCGGAATTAGGACAACCGGCCTGAAATGGCCGCTGAATAATGGCCGGCTCGATAAAATGTTCATTGGAATTTCTAATGTGGCCACACAAGACCGCGTTAAGATCAGCGTTGAACAGGGCGACTTGTTATGCGTTATCAATTTCAATCGCCCTTAGATAGGCTATTGCAAAACCGCCTCTTAGAGATACTATTCTTCAGAGAACATCTCTTATCGATGGCTACTTAAGGAGGCGTTCCTTTTGCTCCATCGAGGTACCATTGGCGGAGCTCGTTCATCCTCTCTCCGAGCCGTTCAAGAAAAGCCCTTTGAGCAACCTTTTTATCCATATGGGCAAAATCAGACCATTTTAGAGGGGAGCCGAAAACACAAGCCGTTTTTCCCCACAATTTAGGCAAAGACCTTTTTCGGTTCCAAATCTGAAATGTTCCATGGATATATGCTGGAACTACAGCAGACTGGGTCCGAGAGACCAAAAGCGCAATACCCGGCTTCAGGGGAAGGTCCAACTCATCCTTTACACACCGTTTGCCTTCTGGGAATAGAATGATCTTTTTCCCTTCGTCCAGCAACTTGCATACAGTCTTAAATACAGCAACATCTCCCGCATCGCCACTGACAGGATGGGAGTTCAAGCTTCGGATCAGCCACCCGAACAATCGGTTTTTAAATAGCCCTTCCCGCGCTAAGAAATGGACCTCTTGGGGCCAAGAAATAGCAAGGATCGGCGGGTCGTAAAAAGAGGCGTGGTTGCCAGCAATAATCGCGGCTTTGTCGTAATAGTTTTCAATGCCGTATACGCGGTGACGATAAAAAACCTTAAAAAAACACCACGTGAAAAAAAGGATCATTCGATAGAGGAACGATAGAGGTTTAGATTGAAGCCAAGCAGGTTTCATGTTGATGTGCACCCTGAATGTTTTTTTTGGACGAATGCAACGATCGCATCGACGACTTGATCAATGTTGAGTTGGCTTGTATCGATTTGGTAGGCGTCGACAGGACAGCGCAGCGGAGCAATTTCCCGCGTGGAGTCATATTCATCCCTGCGCATGATCTCTTGCTTCATCTGCTCTCGATCGAGGTGTCTGACTTCGTCAGGGTTTTTCTGCAACAGCTCTTGCAGCCGCCGTTCAGCTCGAATTTCAGGATCGGCATTTAAATAGATTTTGATCTCAGCTTCAGGAAAAACAACTGTGCCAAGGTCTCTCCCTTCAAAGACAACATTTTGACGCTTGGCAAACTGATGCTGGATATGAAGCAAAGAGGATCGCACCTCTTTTTGGGCTGCGACCTTAGAAACATTTGCTGTAACAGGACGGGACCGGATGATCTCTGTAACATCCGCCTCTCCAATGAAATACTTCTTCGTTCCTTTCAAGTCCTCAATCTTAAAATCGAACAAGGGAAGCAAGTTTTGGATTTCTACGGGGTTGGAAGCATCGACATTATTTTGCATGACAAGCCAGGTCAGCGCGCGATACATTGCCCCAGTATCGAAATAGACAAAACCAATTTTTTCTGCGACTCTGCGCGCAACAGTTGTTTTGCCAGTTCCTGACGGGCCATCAATGGTAATGATCATATCTTCGATAAATCCTTAGCTCGACTGTGCAACTTTTTAGGGCCCCTTGCCTCGTCCATTAGCCCACTGACGTTCGGCTTAATGTCGAACTAGCAGTTTATTTAATCGGAAAGGGGTTAGAAACCCCTTTCCGATTAAATAAACTGCTCAGAGGGCAAATGCCCCGATGCCTTTGGCCCTAAAAAGTTGCACAATCGAGCTTAGTGCATGCATAAGAAAAAGTAAACAATCGGCGTGGTCAGCAGTAGAGAGTCGACCATGTCCAAGATCCCTCCTAGCCCGGGCAAGGTATTGCTGTCTTTCACAACGGCGTCCCGCTTTAACAACGATTCAGCTAAGTCGCCAACCTGTCCAAAAATTCCTATAAGGATCCCAAGCCATACCGACTCGGTCAAGGTCAAATGAAATGTTCCGCCTGAGAAATTAACACCTAAGAAATGCATTCCTATGCTCATGAGGACAGCACAGATCAAACCAGCAATTGCCCCTTCCATTGTTTTTTTAGGACTTAAGGATGGAGCTAGCTTATGAGCTCCCCACAGCCTTCCGACAAAATAGGCGCCAACATCTGTGATCTTAGTGACAACGATCAGGTAAGCCAGCCACCACTTCCCTTCCTGAGTTGCTCCATGATGGGGAAATGGGTAAAGGACTCCAAGAAGAAGACTTAATGGGACAGCGACGTAGCAAACTCCAAAAAATTGGACGGCGATGTTCGCCAAGGCGTTGGAAGTTTGGTTGAAGTGTACGATAAAAAACACAATGGCGGCGCAAGCGAGGACAAGAACTGGCAATTGGGGAAAGTCAACGAAGACCAAAGATGCATAGAACGCTGCGACTTCCATGGCGGCAAAGATGACCATAAGCCGAGCACGCGGCTTGATCTCCTTTTCAAGGGCAAGCTGGGCATACTCCCAAACACCGATGCCGGCAAGAGCAGCGACGACAAGCATTAAAACCAAACTGACTGCCGAATTAGAAGAAAAAGCAATTAATGCCGCAACGGCAATCCCTACTACCGAAGAGACGATCAGCCTTCGATTTAAATCTGCCATCCGTTTCAAACTCATGTTTGCCAACCTATTTACGCTTTTCCTAAACGCCTGTCCCGTTTCTGGTATTCCTTGACCGCAAGCAGCAGATCCTGAGCATCAAAGTCTGGCCATAGTACGTCAGTATGATAAAATTCGCTATAGCAGAGTTGCCAAAGCAGAAAATTGCTTTGCCGTTTTTCTCCGCTTGTACGAATCAAGATATCTGGATCGGGCCACTGCGCCGTATCCAAATAACGGGAGATCAGGTCTTCTGAAACTTCCGCTGCCGAAAGCTTCCCATTTTGATGATCATCCATCATCGCCATAACAGCTCTTCTGATATCGTCACGCCCGCCATAATTTAATGCTAAGACAAGATCGATCCGAGCTCCTTGCGCAGTCGCATTCTTTGTTTCCAATAAGGTGTCTTGAACAAACTGGGGCAGTTTTGAAATATCGCCGATCGATTCCAACCTGACGCCTTCATCGATCATCACATCCTTCTGATTGATGAGATAATGATTGAAAAGCTGCATCAAAGCATCGATCTCTTCAGGGCTTCTTCCCCAGTTTTCCGTAGAAAATGCATAAACTGTCAGAACTTTGATCCCAAGGTCGGATGCTGCTCGAACAATGCCGGGAAGTGTTTCGGCTCCTTTCCAATGTCCGACCATTGGCGGCATGCCCCGTTCCTTTGCCCACCGGCGGTTTCCGTCCATAATGATTGCTATATGATAAGGAATGCGGCTCCGATCGATCTGAACAAGATCTTCATCTGAATAGGTGCTCGCTTGGTCAGCATGCGGCTGGTCTTCAATAATCAATGAATTCATGCTTTTACTTGTTATGGAAAAAAGTATATCTATTTATTGAAAAAATTCTGCAAAAAAATCGTCCGATGCCTTTCCGGTCCCATAGAAACAATATGGATAGGAGCTCCCACGAGCTCCTGGATCCGTTCAATATACCGCCGAGCGTTGACAGGGAGGCGGCTGAAGTCGGAAACATCTTTTGTCGATGTTTTCCATCCTGGTAAAGTTTCATAGATCGGTTCAACCCTTTCAAGGTCTTCTACGATCGGAGGAGGAGTATTCAGTACTTTTCCGTCAAGTCGATATCCAGTACAAATTTTAATTGTTTCCAATGCATCCAAGATGTCCAATTTTGTAATGGCCAATGAGTCGGCGCCATTCAACCGCACTGCGAATCGGACAAGGGCTGCATCAAACCACCCCATACGGCGGTTGCGGCCTGTGGTTGTGCCGATCTCGCGGGCTGCGATATTATCCATAAAAAGTTTTTGATCCTCTTGGTCCAATGCCGTCGGCAAAGGGCCAGCTCCAACTCGAGTCGTATAGGCTTTAACGACGCCGACCGTATGATCGACGCGGCTAGCGCCGACGCCCGCACCGTTCGCCACACCCGACGAGAGCGTACTTGACGAAGTAACGAAGGGGTAGGTCCCATAATTGATATCAAGCAGAGTTCCATGCGCCCCTTCGAACAGAACCTTCTTGCCTTGCTCGATCGAATCAGCCACATAACTTTCAACGTCATGGACAAAGGAAGAAAGCTGAGACCCGTAATCGACATATTCAGCAAGAATCGCTTCCAGATCGAACGGAGGATGGTTAAATATTTTTTGAACTTCAAGGTTTTTTAAAGGAAGGATCGCTTTTAACCGTTTTTCCAAAACAGACTTCTGGAGCAATTCGCAGATCCTGATGCCGACACGTGCTATTTTGTCTGCATAACAAGGTCCTATTCCGCGGCCAGTTGTTCCAATGGCATTGGCCCCCTTCTGTTCTTCATAAAGACGGTCTAAAACGCGATGGTAGGGAAAGATCACATGGGCGTAAGGAGAAAGAAATAGGCGATCTTTTAATGCAACCCCTCGCGCTGACAACCCTTGAATCTCTTCAAGCAGCACCTTCGGGTCAATGACCGTGCCCCCGCCGATGAAGCATTTGGCGTGAGGGTAAAGGATTCCTGAGGGGACAAGATGGAACTTATACTCGTCTTTGCCTACTACAATCGTATGGCCGGCATTGTTTCCCCCTTGGGAGCGAACAATCACCTCGGCATGCTCTGAAAGCAAATCAATGACCTTTCCTTTCCCTTCATCCCCCCACTGCACACCGACTACAATAATGCTCTTCATCTACATACCCTTACTTTAAATCACAGCTAAGCTCGACCTTCCGATCTTAAAAAAGATCCATTTTGCCAAGACAGGCAGATTATATACTTTCAAGAAAGAATATCTGAAGGATCAATTCAATGGGTATTGATTTTTACAGCGAGACTTTCCCTCCACGGAAGGAAGAGCTCAAGATATATTTATCTAGACAGAATCAAAGGGTCTGCGTATTCTAGCCTCTCAACATTACACAAGCGTCCTAAAGAGGAATCATGGAAAAGCAAAAAAGATGGCAGTATTATTTAATTGTCGCTGTTATTTTTTTGACAATTTACAACATCTTACCGACTGTATTCTATTACACCAAACCCCTTAAATCTCCTATCGAAGAAAAGAAGGCTCAGTCCATTGCAGCCTCCATTGTGAAACGGGTCAACGACTTAGAACCTGAAGCAGAAGACTGGATAGGATCCTACTGCAACCTCATTAAGGTTAAGCCGCTTAGCATCAAGCTCAATCCTGCGCAACCCCAGTTCATCACGGTCAACTTCAAGAACAACGAAGATGCAAACCTTTTCCGGCAAATGCTTCCGCGGGCCGGATCGCTAATCCCATTCGTTCCAGCCCAACTATCCCTTTATAACCCTAATGACCAAACGACCAAATCGGTCACCGTTCAACGCCGCATACCCGTGCATTTCGATGAAAGCAACCTCGCGCAATACTACCAATACTCAGCAAAATTTGATCTGAACGGTTCACCGACACCACTTTATAGAGCTCTTGTCAATGATCGCACCCTGCAAATCGGGATGTCGCTTGGCGGCACCAGCGAGAACGCCCTCAACGTCCAAGGAATCGTCAACAATCCCAAGCAAGGCCAAACTGACGACCTGACCGTATTCCTTGCTCAAAATATCCTTTCCTTTACGAAAGTATATGGAGAAACGTCGGAAGCCGCAAAACGCTACTTCGCTTCGTTTTCCCAACTTGAGAATGTAAACCGTTCCCAACTCATCCAAGATTTTTCTAACAAGATCGATCAGCTTGCGCAGCAGATCAAAAACGAAAAAAGCGGACTCCTTGAAGAAAGCGATAAGCTTAAAAGCCAAGGCGGATTTCTCGAAACCGTCAAGCAGCAGCGGCTTGATCTGTTGACCGCTCGTGAAAAGACCCTTCTTTCAGCCAGCGCGATCCTCAAAAGGAACTTAAAAACATTCTCATCAGGCCTTGAACCATGGAACTTCGCTACGCTGGCAGCGGCCTTGCAAGCATCGGAACAAGCGCCATCTCAAGTCCAATTACTGTCCCTCAATGGATGCAACCCTTATATTGAATCCATCTCCATTGACTGGACAAATGAAAAAATCAATCTTATACTCTATCCCGACTTAAGCTCCTTCAAGCAAAGGGCGGCTCAAGACTCTAGCTCAGCTTATCTTAACGACCTAGCTGACCAGCTTCTTTATAACGAAATCGCTTTCACCTCCCGTCAGACTGGCGAAGAGATCTCGCCGACAATGGGAAAATTCAGCGTCAACCTTAATCAACTGACCAATAGCAAGAGCTTTATCGCTTGGAAATTGAGTTCGATTGCCCAAGCTCAAGCCGAACAACTCAAAGACACGCTCACTTCCACATGGAAGCCTAAACATCCTGATCTATCACACGAGAACCTTCCAATTTATGACTACGAGACCTACATTTCTCTCCCGTCAGACCAACAGAAGCTTGCCCTAGTCATCTATTCGCCTGCTCTTTACAAAAAAATCCCGCCGCATGGATTTCATATGAATTCCATCTATGTGATTGCCAAAGGGATGGATAAGATTATTAATCGGCTTCAAGCAGACGGCGCCTCTGCGCAAGCGCAACAATTTGTCGAAGAATTCAATCAGCTCCGCAGCCTCTTGCAACAGAATGGATTTGTCGGATATTCCGGCGGCTCATTTGCCTTAAGTCCAGAATTTTCCCATGACTTTGTTTTTGAAGCGGAAGACTACTTTCAAACAGTCCTTAAAGCTACCCGAGAGGACTTCGCTGTCAATGGCACAAAACGATATGCCGTCCTTGAATTTACCGATGTCGAGCAGCGCATCTTAACCGAAAACAAAATCGACAACCATATTCATGAAGATCTCTTGAAATGGCGCGACGACTACTACGCAGCACAGCTTGGGATTAAGGGAATCTCTAAATTTGACGTTCCTAAGCCGACCCAAAATGTGTATTGGGACAACTTCAAATTGAGCTTTGTCAAGTATTTCAGAGGCGACGACCGAAAAATCCTCCACTGGGGGCTTGATCTTTCCGGCGGCAAAACAGTCCAGATCGAACTTCGCGACACAAACAACCGGGTTGTGACCAATGAAGCAGACATCAAGCAAGGGATCAACGAACTGTATAATCGCGTGAACAAGATGGGCGTCTCAGAAGTGAGCATCCGTCAAGAAGGTAATTATATCACGTTAGATTTCCCAGGCTCCCAAGGGCTTTCAGCTGCCGAACTAGTCAAGGCTTCGACGATGTATTTCAACATTGTCAATGAGAAGTTTACTTCGAACAACCCAGCCCTTGCGGATGCAACCAATCGTTTTCTTCAAGACGTTTGGAACGAAGCAGTGGTCACCAATCGCAAATCCGCCGAAGAATTGAACTTGATCGCCTGGAAACACATCTATGGAGATTCGATGGACCCGGATGTGATCCAGCCTCGCACAGAAGCGGCGCGCATTCTCTATAACAATGGCCTGAGGCTGCCAAATCCACAGGATGCAGTCTACAGCTCCATTTTTTCAGAGAACTACTCCAAAATCGCCATATTCCGAGGAAACGATTTTACAGATTGGCAGGGGCAAACCCATCCTCTGGTCATTGTTTTCCAAAACTATGCCTTGGAAGGGTCAAACCTCGATCAAGTGCACGCATCTTACGATCCTTCTAAAGGAAACTTCCTCTCCTTCTCGATTAAAAGCTCGTATACTGGAAAAGATGGTCAAAAGGTGCAGCCTCGCGATGATCTATTCGCTTGGACGTCCCAATTTGCAAAAGAAAAAATCACCGGCACTCCTTTAGAAGCCTACTCAAGCGGCAGGGGATGGCGCATGGCGGTCATCCTAAACGGAACGATCATCAGCGCACCGACCCTAGACTCGGCGCTCAAAGACAGCGCAATGATCACAGGAAGCTTTACCCAAAGGGAAGTGAACCAGTTGGAAGCTGATCTTAAAGCGGGATCCTTGAGCTTTACACCTCATATCCTTTCCGAGAAGAATGTCAGCCCGGAACTCGGTTCCAAAGAAAGGACAAGAGGGATCGTGTCGACGCTCCTCTCTTTAGCCTTGGTCATTGCCGTCATGGTGGGCTACTACAAATTCGGAGGCCTAGTTGCCTCAGTTGCCGTCTTGTTCAACCTTCTCATCATGTGGGCGACTCTGCAAAACCTCGAAGCAACCATGACGCTTGCTGGCATCGCGGGCATCATTCTAACAGTAGGTATGGCAGTCGATGCGAACGTCCTTGTATTCGAAAGGGTCAGAGAAGAATTTGCTGTCAGCGGCCGGATAGCATCGGCTGTCCATGCCGGCTACCGCAAAGCCTTTTCTGCCATTCTGGACTCGAATGTGACAACCATCATCGCCGCAATGGTCCTACTTCATTTTGACTCTGGGCCAATCAAAGGCTTTGCAGTGACATTGATCATTGGAATTATCTCTTCCATGTTCACAGCCCTCTTCATGACTCGGTTTTTCTTTGCTGGATGGGTGCAAAATCCAAAGAATAAATCCTTAAACATGCTGAATTGGTTCCAATCGAAAGGATACGATTTCCTTAAGTACACGAAACCAACTTTGCTCCTTTCATCGATCATCATCTTGGTTGGCAGCTTTATGCTCGTCAATGAAAGGCACACCATGTTCGGGATGGACTTCAGCGGAGGATATGCACTGAATGTCGAAGTTCAGCCGCAATCCCACGGCAACTACCGCCAGTCTATCGAAGAAGCTCTTCTCAAGCAGGGAGCTACTCAGCAGGACATCCAGATCCGCGAGCTGACGCCATCTAACAACATTCGGATCTTCTTAAGCCGAAGCCTGCAGCAGCCAGGACATCCTTTCTATGGAATGCCTTTGGAACTGGAAACAAAAGACGTTGGCTTTTCCTATGAAACGAATCCGAAGATCGTTTGGACTGTTCAAGCATTGAGCAAATCAGGGATTGAACTGACGCCGCAGTCTCTTGCCAGCCTCGATAAGAACTGGACAGAAGTGAGCGGCCAAATGTCTGACACGATGCGCAATAATGCGATCATAGGACTGACGATCGCCTTGCTGTGTATTTTGGTCTATATCACAATCCGATTCGAGTTCAAATATGCGATCAGCGCCACACTTTGTCTTGCGCATGATGTCATTTTTACTGTTGGTGTAATGGCGCTCCTTCATGCTCTGGGACTACCTATCCAGATCGACCTCAACACCGTAGCGGCGTTGATGACAATGGTGGGATATTCACTTAATGATACGATCATCGTATTCGACCGAATTCGAGAAGACGTCCGATTAATGCGCAAATCAAGCTTTTCAGAGATTATCAACCACGCTCTGAATGTAACGCTCAGCCGCACAATGCTAACGTCGGGATCCACCTTGCTCGTATTGATACCGTTGATATTCTTAGGCGGAAGCACCTTATTTGGATTTGCTCTCGTCATGGCAATCGGTGTGATCTTTGGAACGCTTTCTTCATTGTACATCGCAGCGCCGCTCATGAAATTCTTCCATGACCGTGAAGAAAAGAAGAATGCCAAAATACTGGTTAGCGACCCTAGGTCATAACCTCGTGTATTAAGATCGAAAGGGAGTTGGAAAACTCCCTTTAATGATGACTTTATCGGCTCTAAGGCTGAAAAGGTGGGTCTTTACAAAATAATAAAGGACACTTTCGCTAGCCGCCGGCGTATTGCATACGCCACGAAATTAGGCATCGAACTGCTTGCTGATAAATTGAAAATAATGCCTAATAAGCAAAGACTGATGGTAGGGATGAACACAATCGGGAGAGCCTAAGTGATGGTAATGACACACCGCGATCCGATCTGGGTCTATCCTAAAATTGATGAAAGCTGGCTTAAGTCGATCATCAAAGAATTCAATATCCATCCGGTCACAGCCCAAGTATTGGCATCGCGCGGTTTTAAGTCTTTGGAAGATATCCACGATTTCCTATACGCCAAATTACCCAACCTTCTCGATCCTCAGCTATTTGAAGACATGGACAAGGCCGTTGATCGCGTCTGCAAGGCCCTAAAAGGAAAAGAAAATATCCTTGTCTACGGAGACAACGATGTCGACGGGATTACCGCCGCCGCACTTTTGACTGAATTCCTACGGTTTATTGGCGCCAATGTCTTTTACTACGTTCCCAACAGAAACTCGCTGAAGCAAAGCATCATGCTCGATGCTCTCGAGTACGCTGTCAGCAACCAATGCAAGCTCATCATAACTGTCGACTGCGGGATCACAGCGGCCAGCGAAATTGAAGAAGCAGTCAGACGCCATGTCGATGTGATTGTTACCGACCATCATGAGCCCACCGCAAAACTTCCCCACTGCATCGCTACCTTAAATCCCAAGTTGTTCAACAGCACCTACCCTAACCGCAATTTAACTGGCGTCGGCGTAGCATTCAAGCTAGCCCATGCGATCACCAATTTTTTGATTTCATCCGGCGCGATCAGCCCCACAAAAGTCGACTTAAAACGGTATCTAGATCTTGTTGCCCTTGGCACAATTGCCGATATGGGAGCTCTAGTCGGTGAAAATCGCATTCTGGTCCGCTACGGCTTAAGGCAGCTGCGCAAAACAAAGCGCATCGGTCTAGCTAAGCTATTTACCGTTTGCGACTTGAAGTTAGGAGAGATCACCCCTATCGACATCGCATCAAAAGTAGCGCCTCGCCTGAACAGTCTTGGGAGGATCGCCGATCCGCGAAAAGGGGTCGAACTTCTTCTAATCAGAGATCCTGTCGCTGCGGAAGCGCTTGCGAAAGAACTCGATCTCAATAATATCGAACGGCAAAAAATTGAAAGGCGCGATTCAGAGGACATTGAGCAGTACATTTTAAAACATCCCCAAATATTAAATGAGCACGCCATCGTCCTTTATTCCAATAAATGGCATCCCGGTATTATTCCGATCATCACTGCGCGCATTGCCAAACAGTATAACCGCCCGACAGTCGTTATTTCCATCGATCAAGGACTTGGCAAAGGATCGATTCGCACCATTCCCGAATTTCCCCTTTTGCACCATTTGCGCGATAATTCAGAACTTCTAGAGAATTTCGGAGGACACGACTTTGCTGCGGGGCTGACGATTAAAGAAGAGAACATCTCTTCGTTCAAAGACCGTTTTATCCAAGCAGCCAATCAACATCTCAAAGAACATGATGTGATTGCAAAGCTGCACCTCGATGCAAAGATTAGTTTCAATGACCTGACATTCGACTTCATGGAATCTTTCAGCTTACTTGAGCCCTTCGGTAATGAAAACCCTGCGCCGATCCTTTATTGCGATGCCCGGCAAATCTGGCCTCCGAAAATCGTTGGGAAGGCCCACCTGAAGCTCTACTTAGAACAAGATGACCGGATGTTAGAGGGAATTGCCTTCAATATGGTCCAAAAACGTCCCCGCCTCTGCAAGAAAAACCTTACTCTGCATATTGCATTCACGCCGCATATCAATAATTTCCTTAACAAATCAAGCATCCAGCTGCAAGTCCGCGATTTTCAAGTCACCGATGGCCATGGATAAGAACTTGTCGGAACCCGCGTGCTCCAAAATAAAAATAAAAGGGGCGATAGACGCCATTGCCTTTGGAGGGCAGGGGATTTTGCGGGATAATGGATTTGTCGTCTTCGTACCCTTCACAGCTCCAGGCGATTTTGTTGAAATTGAACTAACCTCCAAAAAAAAGCAGTTTGGCGAAGGCAAGCTTCTTCATCTCATCGAACCAAGCCCTCTTAGAACCGAGCCGCGCTGTCCCTATTTCGGCGTTTGCGGAGGCTGTCAATTTCAGCACCTCTCCTATTCCGCTCAGCTTGAAATGAAACGAAAATTTATTGAAGACGCCCTTAAACGGATCGCCCATGCGCCAATTGGTGTTGGGCCTGTCATCCCCTCCGAAAAAAACTGGGCTTACCGCGAACACATCAGGCTGAATATCCGGCTTCAAAATCAAATGCTTATCGCTGGCTATGTCGGACAGGAGCACAACACTTTCCTTTCAGTCAGCCAGTGCCCCATTTTTCATCCGGAAAATGATCCGCTTCTCATCGATCTGCACAACTTCTTGGCCCAACTTGATCAAGAAAATGATCCTCCCTTGCATGTCAGGATCTTCAAGCAAAGCAATCAGTATCTGCTGATTTTTAGCTTTTCAGGCAAAATTGCAAAAGACTTGAATGCAAAAGCTGAAAGGGCGCTCCAAACTTATTCCACCTGGAAAGGTATCATCCTTTCATCGCCTCATGAAACAATCCATGTCGGAAAGACCCAATGCTCGTTTGAGATCTTCGGGCTGAAGCTCCACTGTTCACCTTTCGGCTTTATTCAAAACCATGCCGACCAAAGCAAAAAGCTTTACCAATACATCCTTGATGAGGTTCCATCCAACGCTAAAAGGGTCCTCGATCTCTATTCCGGCATCGGTGTTACATCCTTGCTTTTAGCCAATAAAGGAATTGAAACTTTAGGGATTGAGTCCCATCCCGACACCGTTGCAATGGCAGAACAAAATGCAAAAATGAATGGGCTTGACCGCGCAGCCTTTTATTGCGGAAAAGCGGAATCGGTCATAGGCCGTTTCCTCAAACAGCATAGCTACGACGTCGTTTTGCTAAATCCCCCTCGCACAGGCCTTGATGCACGGGTCATTTCAGAAGTAGCGACTGCATCTCCTGAACGCTTGATCTACGTCTCCTGCATGCCTTCAACATTAGCGCGGGACATCGCTCAATTTTTAAAGAACGGATATCAAATTGAACATGTCCAAGGTTTCGACATGTTCCCTCAAACAACGCATGTAGAGACTGTTATTACCCTCGTTAAAAATCCTATTTAGATGACGCTTCCAACTCAAAGAAGTCATTTACATCGGCAATGGCTAAATCGACGGCTTGGTTCCAGAAAGCAGGCTGAGACAAATCGATCCCTAAATGTTTTAATGCCAAGTCCTCGACGGTCATGATCCCGCTATCTCGCAAAAGAGCGTCATACTTGTCCGCAAACGATTTCCCCTCTTTTTTTGCGAGCGCATAAATCCCCAGACTGAACAAATAGCCGAATGTATAGGGGAAGTTGTAAAACGAGAGATCTGTAAAATAAAAGTGCATTTTTGCCGCCCAAAAATGGGGATGCAGCTCTCCTAATAGATCGCAGTATGCTTCTTTTTGGCTCTGCTCCATAAGGGAGCAGAGCTCGGCCGCAGATAGAAAAACTTTCTGCCTCTTCGCATAAAAAGCCTCTTCAAAGAGGAAACGCGCATGAATGTTCATTAAAAACATCACGCTCCTTTGGATCTTTGCGGCAAGCAGCCCCTGTTTTTCCAATACAGACCTACTCTTGGCAATTAATGAGTCCAAAACAATCAGCTCGGCAAATGTCGAAGCAGTTTCAGCAATGTTCATCCTGTAATGCTGAGCAAAGCTTGGCAAATGCTCGACCATCGCATTATGATACCCATGTCCAAGTTCATGGGCTAATGTCGCCACGTTCAACGGTGTTCCGGAATAGGTCATAAAGATCCGGCTTTGCCGGCTTTTTGGAAAAGGAATGCAAAATCCTCCTGGCCTCTTGCCGGAACGATCTTCCGCTTCAATCCAATTGTCGCGAAATGCTCTTTCGGCAAAAGCTTTTAAATGATCAGAGAATTCACCGAACTGCTCAAGAATTAAGGCGCGGGCATCGGCATAGGAAATCGTTTGCGCAGAAGATTGGAAAAAAGGAGATTCCACATCGAACCATGCCAGTTTTTCACAGCCGATTACCTTGGCCTTTTCATTAAAATACCGTGTAAAGGCCCTTTTTTTTGACACGACAGCTTGCCACATCGCGTTCAATGTCTTTTCCGACATCCTGTTTTGCAACAGAGGCTCTTTAAAAAAAGATGTCCATCCCCGATGAGCGTAGACCTTTAGCCGAAACCCCGCAAGGTGGTTAATGACCTTGCTAAAGAGTCCTTCATGCTCTTTCCATACAGCTTCCCAGCTGTGAAAGGCTTGCTGCCTTGTTTTCCGATCTTGCGATGAAAGAAGATTTTCAGCCTGGCCAGCTGAGAGGACCTTACCTTGATCTTCAAACTTTAAGCTTCCAACAAGAGCGCAATAGAGATTCCACCAAGCATGCATGCCATCTACGGACAGATCAGAGATCAAACTTTCTTGGTCTGAGGGTAGTTTTTCCGCTCCGATTTGACGGCGCTCAGACAAAATGAACTGGGGACAAATTGCCTCTGCTTTTCTTTGAAAAGTCTTAAAATCGTGTTCATTCAAACGGACAAGGCCCTGATCAAATGCATTTAATACCCTTTCAAAATCAGCTTTGAGCTGAGCTACAGAATGGGAAAATTGAGGAGCTCGAGGATCGTGAACATCTTGAGCTTCTAGACAGCAAACAAAAGCATCCACTTCTCGCAATCGTAAATCGATCTGCTGCAGATCAAAAAAGTTACCAAAAAGTTGATCCGGATCATTTCCGATGGCAATAGCATTGATCGATGCAATAAGAGATTCGATTTCTTGTTCTAATGAATTTGAGCCTGTCGTCTGAAAAAAACAGGCGAGATCCCACTTCATCCGCTCCTCCTTCAAAATGAAGAAGGTCAGAATAGAAGATACCGACTTTTAACGATAGAGGCAGTTGCAAAACTGCTTTACCTGGAAAAATCGATGTTTTAAGACCACGGATACACGAGAAGGTCCGGTGGACCTTCTCAGTGAAGAGTAGTAAGTGAAGCAGGCTTAGCCGCGAACTTGGCAGTGAGTGGCAGTAAAGCAGCCAAGCTCCATTCGACGAGGGTGGTCTCAAGTGTGCAGGCCGAGGAGAATGGATGGAAATGGCCTCAAAAGGGCAATTTTCCGGTCATATGAGTTTTCCAACTGCCTCGATATCTCAGTATGGGCTCTTAATGGAGTAAAAGGGAAGTGTAGAAAACTTCAACCTTTAAGAAATCTCTTCGTCGAAGTTTGAGATCCTTCGATTCAGATAGCTGTCCTGGTATTTCTTTAGATCTTCCATATGAACGACCCATGCAGCGCCTTTGCGGCTTGCTTTTAAAAGTCCGATCCGCGTCGCATAGTAGATCTTCTGATATGGAACATTCAGCATTTTAGCAGCTTGCTGTATAGAGAAGAATCCCCGTTTGTTGTCGAAAAGCAATTCGCCATTGTACATCGATTTAGTTCGCGAATACTTTAAGTTGCGATAGGCCTCTAAATCATCTCTATGGATAATCCAGCGAGTAGGATTTTTGTAAGCCCTAAGCTTTTTTTGCTTAATGGCTACGTAGATCGCTTGCCGGGTTACATTGTTTATCCGTGCGGCTTCCGATAGCGAAACAAAATTGTCGGCATCCTTATTTATTTCTTTAATATCGCTCATAGCTATTTATCTCCCCCTTTTTCCCTTACAATTATATCTATGGTTCATTAATTTTGTATTAAAATTTAACAATTAAAGCAAAAAAACCCATCAAATATGAAAATAAAAACTATACTTTGCGCGTCAACTAATATTTATATATTTTATAAATATAACTTGCCTTAGTTTGTCTTTAAAAATCAGCAAGTTAGAGACGAATATCAGATAGTTAGTGATTTAGGCTATTTCAAAGCCCAAATACCAGCCTACTAAACTTGATGATGGCCGCAATAGCGGAGCGGGAGCAAGCCTGCAGAACAGGCTTATAGACAGTCTAATCGTGTTTTCGACCTTATAGGGCATATATTGGCCTATGGAGCAGCGGTTATTTGCAGGCAAAAAAAAACCGCTGGCACCATGAATGCCGGCGGTTCTAACTCCTGAGGGATTGGCCTAAATCCCTATAAAAATATCTCGCGAGAGAAAATTACATAACTTCTGAACGTTGTGTTTTCTTCTCTAAATAATTTTGCTGATAATCTTTGATCTCATTCATATGAATGACCCAAGCTGCTCCTCGCCGTGAAGCTTTCATCAGACCTACGCGTGTAGCGTAATAGATCTTTTGAGCTGGCACGTTGAGCATTTTTGCAACTTGGTTAACAGAAAAGTAGCCTTTATGATTATCAAAAAGCAACTCGCCGTTGTACATCGATTTGGATCTAGAATACTTCTGTTTACGATAGTTTTCTAGGTCCTCTAGATCGATTGTCCACCGAGTAGAGTCCTTTGAAGCTCTAAGCTTCTTTTGCTTAATGGCTACATAGATCGCCTGGCGGGTCACATTATTAATCTTCGCCGCCTCTGTTATTGAAACGACCTTTTTGCCTGGAGAGGCTGATAGACAGCTTTCTCCGTGGCTAAGTGTTTCTTTTTCCATGATTTAATCCTCCAAAAGTCAAAACAAACTTTTACAAAGCTGCCCCTCTTTATTCAGAAACCATTTTGTTTCAGTGTCTTATTTATAAAGAGGCCAATTTTAGCAGCTTTTGAAATAATACAATTCTATTCGCCGCTTTGAACAATAATTATGGCATATAAATGAATTGAAATCAAGCATATACTGTTTTTTTTGGTTACTTAAGTCCCTGAAAACAGTGGCTTAAAGAGAGGGTAAAATGTGATTTCCTATAGCCATAAAGTATTGAATCGCTATAAGCTACGTAAAAATAGCATTAGATATAGGTAAATTTATGGCTCGAGGGCTTTTTTTATTACTTTTCCTCTGTTTAGCGCAATTCGGCTTTGCAAAGCCGCCCACGCTTACCCCCAAAGATACCCGGAATAAAATTGAGGAAATATTAAAAGCCCATGTCTGCCACCAGCAGCTGACCCCCGACCTGACCGGCCGGGCCATCCAAAACTTCCTTGAAGAGCTCGACCCCGGAAAAACCTACTTTGTTGAGTCCGATATCGCAGAATGGCTAACCCCGAGCGGCGAGTTGCTTGCCAAGACGGCTGAAGACATTAAGCATGAAGACTTTACAACATTTGAAGCAATCCATGCCGCTATGGTAGCCGCTATCGAGCAAAGAAACGGCATTGAAAAGCAGATACAAGACGCCCCTCTTCCTGCAAATGTACAACCTGCTGAGTTCAAAGATATCAAATGGGCCAAGTCCAAAGAAGAGCTTTCAGACCGCCTTCTGCGCATCAAATCCCTTCAACTCCAAACAGCTCAGAAAATCGACCCTGAAACGCAAGAGCAGTTCTTACAGCGTCTTTCCAAGCGGAGGCTCAATCGGGAATCTGAGCTGATCACCGCTTCTTACGAAGAGAGGAAACAGCTTGTTTTGAGCTACGTCCTAAAAGCGACAAGTTCAGCGCTGGACTCTCAAACCATCTATTTCACACCGGCAGAAGCGAGCCAGTTCATGATCCAAGTGCAACAACGGCTGTTTGGCATCGGAGCCCAGCTGCGCGATGATTTGAGCGGCTTCACCATCGTTCGCCTCGTAGACGGCGGTCCCGCAAGCCTGAGCAACAAGCTGAAAGTCGGCGACAGGGTCGTCGCAGTCGACCAAGAACCCGTGGTCGGAATGGACATTGTTGAAGCCGTCGAACTGATTAGAGGCCCGCAAGGATCTACTGTCAATCTCACTGTTTTGCGAGAAACAAAAGATGGAGACCTTTCCAAAGAAGACAAGCTCGACATCGAAATTGTCAGAGGCGAAGTGGTCTTAAAAGAGACCCGCCTCGAGTCCTATTACGAACCCTATGGAGATGGGGTCATTGCCATTTTGCATTTGTTTTCCTTTTATCAAGATTCCAAGAGCTCGTCCACTTCCGATCTGGCTGATGCGCTGGAAGCAATTAAAAAAGAGCAAAATGTCAAAGGAGTGATCTTAGATTTGCGAAACAATGCCGGAGGGCTTCTTCCCCAAGCAGTTTCGGTAACAGGGCTGTTCATTTCCAAAGGCGTTGTCGTTTCCGTTAAAGACAATACAGGCCATGTCCAGCACCTACGGAATATCGACGGAAAAAAAATATGGGACGGACCTTTAATGGTATTAACGAACCGGACGAGCGCTTCCGCTGCTGAAATCGTCGCCCAAACGCTGCAAGACTACGGCAGAGCATTTGTCATTGGCGATCCTGAAACATTTGGAAAAGGAACATTCCAGACCTTTACATTAGAGGCTGCCAACTTTGGAAAAGTGAACCCAAAAGGCGAATACAAAGTAACACGGGGACGCTACTACACCGTTTCTGGAAAGAGTCCACAGCTCGTCGGCGTTAAAGCCGATATCGTCGTACCAGGGATTTTTTCTGAAATGGAAATAGGGGAAAAATTTTCCAAGTACCCTGTTGAAACTGATCAAATCGCTCCAAGCTTCCAAGATGATCTAAGCGATGTTCCCCCCATGCATCGCTACCAGATCAACCGAATGTACAAAGACCAGATGCAGCCAATTATGACAACCTATCAGCCCTTCCTGGAAAAATTGAAAAAAAACTCTGAGCTGCGCATCGGTCAAAATAAAAACTACCAAAACTTCCTCAAAGAGCTCAGCAAAAAGGACGAGCTTGCCGATACGTTCGAATTTTTTGGGCAGAACGATCTTCAGCTAACAGAGACGCTGAACATTATGAAAGACTTTATCCTATTTATCGACCAAAGCAAAATTAGGCAAGCAGCGCAGGCTGCTTGATCTATATAAAGAACCAGTTGCAAATCTCGGATGCCTGGCAAACTGGCTCAAGATCACCGTTTTTTCCGGGTATCCGAGTTTTTCAACTGCCTCCATAGTTGAAATCTAAGAGGAAAACAGAGAGAATAGCTGACTTTGAACCTTCTAAGGACTTCCCATCCATGAAAGTACGCGTACGCATTGCACCATCCCCTACAGGCGATCCCCATGTCGGCTCTGCCTACATGGCCCTTTTCAATTTAATTTTTGCACGCCGGTTCAATGGCGACTTCATCCTACGGATCGAAGATACAGACCGGACACGTTCCCGGCCCGAATATGAAAAAAACATCTTTGATGCTCTGAACTGGGCAGGGATCCGCTGGGATGAAGGTCCCGATGTCGGAGGGCCTTTCGGACCCTATCGACAATCTGAGAGGACGGAGATCTATCGCCAGCACTGCCAGATGCTTCTCGATCAAAATAAAGCCTATAAATGTTTTGCTACCCCTGAAGAACTCGCTGAAATGCGCGAAATGGCCGCTAAGCTGGGACAACGGGTAGGATACGATCGCCGATACCGCAATTTAAGCCCCGAAGAAGTTGCCGAACGGGAGAAGGCTGGCCAACCTTATGTGATCCGTCTTAAGGTGCCTCTGACGGGAGAGTGCGTGTTTGAAGATGGGATTAAAGGACGCATCACATGCCCATGGGCGGACATCGACGACCAGATCCTCCTTAAATCGGACGGATTTCCAACCTATCACTTGGCCAACGTGGTCGATGATCATTTGATGCAAATTTCCCACGTGATTCGCGGAGACGAGTGGATGAGCTCTACGCCTAAACACATCCTTCTTTATGAAGCCTTTGGCTGGACCCCTCCGACATTTTTGCATATGCCATTGCTTCTCGGCAAAGATGGAAAAAAACTATCCAAACGGCGCAATCCCACTTCGATTTTCTATTACCGGGATAGCGGATACTTGCCCGAAGCGTTCTTGAACTTCATGACCTTGATGGGCTACAGCATGCCGGAAGACAAAGAAATCTACTCGCTAGAAGAGATCATCGCCGTCTTTGATCCAAAGCGGATCGGAATATCCGGAGCGTTCTTCGATATCCAAAAGCTGGACTGGCTCAATCAGCAGTACCTGATCAACACCGTCCCTGAAAACCAGCTTTGGGAAAGGATAAAAGCATGGAGCTTCAACGAAGCGTTCATGCAGCGTCTGATGCCTTTATGCCACACCCGAATCAAGACTTTTGGGGAGTTCATGGAACTCTGCAGCTTTTTCTTTGTCAACCACCTTTCCTATACGGACGAGCTCCTCTCCCCAGCCCAAGTGCCAAAAGAAAAAATTGCGCTCCTATTGCAAGCAATCATTTGGAGCTTAGATGAGCAAGAAAATTGGAAGCGGGAAGGGATTGAAAAAGCGGCAAACTCTGTAGCAGAAATATTTGGCGTCCACTTAAAAAAAGTGATCATTCCAATTTTGTACGGATCACTCACAGGAAAAAGACATGGGCCTCCGCTTTATGACTCCTTTGAGATTTTAGGCAAAGACCGCAGCAGGGCGCGCTTCCTTAATTCGATCGAGTTTTTAGGCGGGATATCGAACAAGAAGATGGACGTTCTTGCAAAAGCTTGGGCAAAAAAAGATTGCAAAGAACTATAGAACGAAAATTGAACCTTGCCGGATAGTGACCTTGGAATCGTTAACGTTTCGGGTCCTCGGAAGATTTTGAAGTTACCGCTTTTTCTTCCGTGCCGTCGGAGATGATATAAGTGGATGAATTGCCTGAGCCGCCGCAGCCTGCAAGAGCAAGAAGCAACAGAAAAAAAACTGGCAACTCTTTGAGTAGCTTTTTACAAGTAAAATTAGCCATAGGTACTAGGAGACATATGCTTTTTGTTCACATTGATTTTCCTTGTACCTCTTTTTACAACGATTGTCTATGATTATTTCATCTGAAACACCATCTTTGAATGCAGCTATCACTAAAGCAAACCCAGCCCAGGCTTGCATCCAAGAACGTTTTTTGCTGACCAAGGAAGGCTCTTCCAAAAAAACATTCCATGTCTCGCTCAACCTTGAAAATTGCGGAGTTTCTTTCAAAGTAGGCGATTCGATCGGGATTTTTGCAGAAAATGATCCCATTCTTGTTTCCCACCTGATCGCTGCAATGAAAGCCTCGGGAGATGAGATGATTGTAGATCCCCGTTCCCAGCAAGAGATCTCATTAAAGTCATTTTTGTCCCAAAAAGCAAACCTCTCCCGCCTGACCTCTTCCTTCTTAAAGTTATTTCACGAGCATGAAACGCTTCATGAAAAGAAAAACCACCTCCATCGGATGCTCCAACAAGAGAATAAGCCGCTGCTATCGCAATATTTAAGTACTCATGACCCTCTTGACCTTTTCAAAGAGTTTCATGAAGTCAACGCCCCTTTGCAAGAAGTCTGCGCTCAATTCGGTCCGCTCCTTCCTCGATTCTATTCTGTCGCTTCCTCTCAATTAAGCCGTCCGAACCACGTCGATCTTACTGTAGCGCTTTTCACATTTACCCATTCCGGAGAGCAGCGGTTCGGCGTCGCCAGCCATTTCCTGTGCAATTTGGCCAAAGTCCAAGAAACCCCAATCCCCATTTATGTCCAGCCTGCGCATCATTTTACTGTGCCTTCCGATGACTCTGCTCCGATCATCATGATCGGTCCTGGCACGGGAGTTGCAGCGTTTAGAGCCTTTATGCAGGAAAGAATGGCCCGAGGAGCCCAAGGCAAAAATTGGTTGTTCTTTGGCGAGCGGAACCGGGAGACCGACTATTTCTATCAAGAATATTGGGAAGACCTTGTCAAAGACAAAAAACTGCGCCTTGACCTCGCATTTTCACGAGACCAGGCAGAAAAAGTGTATGTCCAGCACAAAATGATGCAATCGGCATCCGACATATGGCGATGGCTTCAAGAAGGCGCTTACTTTTATGTCTGCGGCGATGCTCACCGGATGGCTAAAGATGTCGAAGCGACTCTTGTACAGATCGCAGTTGAGCAAGGTTCGATGAGCGAGGAATCCGGCAAAGCCTTCGTCAAATCGCTCCGCACTCAAAAACGCTATCTAGCAGACGTCTATTAAAAGAAAAATCGACAGAAACTGAATTGACGACAGGCCCTAGCCATTAATCGCTTACACTATTCGACAGTTGTAAGAATACAGAAGCACTGCAAGCCGTCGCCGCAGCCGAAATCGGTCAGTCCATCTCCAGAAGTCACTGTCATGCCAACTTGATCAGGAGCAATCTTCATCACCTGGGCAATTTTTGCGCACATTTCAGGGATTTTTGCTTGAAAACGGGGCCTTTTTCCTTCAATTGTCAGAGCGACATGCTCGATCTGTTGTTTACCCAAGGTCTCAAGCGCCTTTTCAAGATAGACTTGGCTATCGGTGATCCCATCCTTATGGCACAGGTCGATTGCAATTTTTCCTAGAATTGGAACCCCCGCGACCGATGTGATTGCATTGCAAATCGCATGGAATACCACATCGCCATCAGAATCAGCTGATAGCCCTGGAGCATCTGGGAAAATTAGTCCTGCGACCACGCAAGGCTTTGTAGAATCTGCGGATAAAAACCGGTGGCTGTCCTGTCCGATCCCTACGCGCACCCTTGGAAATCGGTTTGCCTTTGTACTCAATTCGCTCATTTTAACATCTCAGATTTAAAAACTTGTTTTGAGCTTAACTTCTTTTTCATGACGCTCGATGGCAAGCTGGATCAGTCGGTCGATCAGTTCCGCATAAGGGATGCCGCTAGCCTCCCACAATTTGGGATACATGCTGATCTTCGTAAAACCGGGGATCGTATTAATCTCGTTCACCACAATATCGCCGTTCGGCTTTAAAAAGAAATCCACACGCGCCATCCCTTCGCAACAGAGGGCGCGATATGCGTCGAGTGCCATATTTTGAATATGGGAAACCAGCTCTTTGTCTAAAACAGCAGGTATTGTAAACAAAGCGCCATTTTCATCGATATACTTAGCTTCGTAAGAATAAAACTCATGCTGAGGGATCAGCTCGCCTGGCAAGGAAGCGATCGGGTTGTCATTTCCAAGGACCGAGCACTCGATCTCCCTGCCGGGGACAAACTCTTCGATCAATACTTTTCTGTCATATGAAAATGCATCTTCTAACGCAGGGATAAAATCTTTTTTATCTTTAACCTTTGCAATGCCGACCGAAGAGCCTAAATTGGCCGGCTTAATGAAAAACGGAAAACCTAACTGCTTAACGACCTCATCAAAATCGACCTTATATTTATTCGTTTCATGCACCGTGATAAAACGTGCGATGGGGATTTTGGCATCCCTTAACAGCCTTTTCATGACATCTTTGTCCATTCCAATAGCAGAACCTAAGACTCCGGCTCCTACAAATGGTATGTTTGCCAGTTTCAGTAATCCTTGAACAGTCCCATCTTCTCCAAAAGTGCCATGAAGGACGGGGAAAATCACGTCGAGCTGCAGTGAATCTTGCAGTTGATTGCCCGAATAGCAGATCAGCTCCTTGCGATGTTTTGTAGGAACCAAGGCGACAGATTCCTTATGTCCATACAAATGGACAAGCTTGGGATTATCGGCGTGCATTAAATACTCATAACCCTTCTTAAGATGCCACTCTCCATTTTTATCGATAGCGATAAGGAACACTTCATATTTGCTTTTATCAATCGCATCGATGACATTCTTCGCAGAGATCAATGAAATCTCATGTTCTGCAGATTTTCCACCAAAAAGCACACCTACCCGCAATTTTTTCGGAGACATAAAAGGACCTTGACTGAAGATTGAATTAATACACAAACAAGATGAAAAATCGGTTTTTGGATGTGTCGGCTTATCTTCAAAATCTTCATGCTCACTCGCGCCTTGGCCTTAAGGCAATGGTCGCTCGCTCCGCATCGCATTCGCTTAAAAATTTTGAAAAGCCTCCTTGGCAAATTCCCGATTTTTCATCTTGTTTGTGTATAAGAACCAAACTGACCGGAATCCGCAACTACGTCATCAACTTATATAACTGTTTCCGCTAAACTTTGTCTATTATGAATTGAGGACTATGGCCAAAAAACTCCACATCGCAAACACCTTCTTTGAATGGGAACTCGAACAACCCCTTCCCATTGCTCGCACGATACCGGAGATCCTGAGCACAAGCCCCATCTATCTCCAGCTCCAGTTCCTTCCATTCCTTTATGCGGATGAAAACGATGCTATTTTAGTTTCCCACTCTCCGCCTCCAGAATATGACGCGGTCAGAAAAGAACATGGACTTCCTGATCTCACAGTATACACTTTTGATACGCTGCACACCGATGCGGACCTTCAAATCGATCCCTGGGGGCATTCTGAACTGATTGCACGATGGGCTGCCACGCAACACTTACACTGCCCTATGCCTCCATGGGAAACAGTTAAAACTGTGAATTCCAAAGCATATTCGTTTGCACATTCAAAAAAACTGCCTGGATCAGCGCTTCTGCATAACATGACAGAAGCTAACGCCTGGCTGAAAAGAACAGAAGGCAGGCAGAGGGTGCTAAAAACATGTTTCGGAGTATCTGGACGCGGACATATGCCTATTCCATCCGAAACCTCTTCTTCCAGTAAGAAATTGGACCTGTTTTTTGAAAAGGAATTCCGATGCAACCGCCCTGTGATTGCAGAACCTTGGGTCGATCGGATCCTGGACTTTAGCACCCAGTGGATCATTTCTCCACAAAAGAAGCTCGATTACGTGGGATCTACACTATGCGTTAATGATGCCAAGGGACAGTACCGCTCAAACACCGTTGGCAGCGAGGATTCCGTTTTCGGTTCCTATTTGCCATTTCTGCTTCAGCATAAGGAGGAAGTGCAAATCGTTCTTCAAAACATGGCGCATTTGGGATACTTTGGCCACGTGGGAATCGATGCGATGCTCTATCTCGATGTTGAGACCAGATCCCCACAGCTTCAACCGATCGTAGAAATCAACGCGCGCAAAACAATGGGATGGGCAGCGATCCTCTTTCAAAAAAAACACTACCCTGGCTGCTGCATTGAATTCCAGTACCGTGCTGGATCATGCGGGATTCTCCCTTCGAAGGTCGCCATTTTGAATGGCGATCAACTCGAATTCAGACGAAACATCAACGCTGAAATCAAAAAAAACATGTGAATATTAATGATTTGATAGGATATTAATAGATTAACCTGAACCTCGAGTTCGTAATGAAACTGACTTTTTCCATCCTCTGGTGCGCTGCTCTTTGCAAGATCCTCTATGCGCCATGCCTTTTCTCTAATGATTACCAATACCGCGCAGAGAAAGGTTTTGTGAATTTGGACTCTGAGAAACCTCCCCAAGCCGAAGCCAAGC
>JAFEGF010000019.1 GCA_018240225.1 Verrucomicrobiota bacterium | reverse complement strand
AGTGAAGAGCAGGTGAAGCTGCCTTGGCTGCGAACTGGTGGGCAGCTTTGCTGCCGCTTGTAACTGCCCGGTTCGTGTCCAAGGACACTTCACCCACTCCTCACTGCAAAGGTTCACAGAACCTTCTCGTGTATTCGTGGCCTCAAAATCATCGATTTTTCCTGGCAAAGCAGTTTTGCAACTGCCTCTCTTTTTTTTCACTATACTTGCATGAGTTCAAACGTCAAGAAGATCTATGCTTGCTTTTGTTATTGAGAGAAGTTATTAGTCAAAAAAGAATAGAGATAGAGGAGGATGTTGCAATGGGACAGTGGAGAATATTGAGGCTGGCTTCGGTAACGCTTGCATTTTTTCATGCAGCTTGCGCATCCTTAAGCGTCGAAGCGGCGGAACCGGAAAATATTTTGGCTGCTGAAGAGGCCGATTGGCAAGATGAGCTCGATCAGATCGATAAAGAGACCCACCAATTAAAAGATCTGAAGAACCGGTATGAGGCTTCGGCGGCCCGACATGACAACAATGCGATGCGCTGGCAGTTCCAGCAGAATATGAAGCAGGAAGCTCGGCGCGCCTATCAGCAAGCGGAGCTCGACCGCGAGATGCAGAAGCAGATCCAAGCGCGGATCGATTACCTTGATGCGCGCAAAGCGGAAATTTTGAAAGAGCACCCCGAGGCAAATGCAGTCCAAAAATCTTCTTAAGAAAATCTATCGGGAATCCCTTTCGCTGCTGACCGACCTCTATGAGCTGACAATGGCCTATGGCTATTGGAAGAAGAAGATGGCTGACAAGGAAGCGGTCTTCCATCTGTTCTTTCGTAGAAAACCGTTCAACGGAGCATTCGCAGTTGCTGCCGGACTTGAGACGTTTTTAGAGTTCCTCGACCAATTCCAATATTCGGCCAGCGATTTAAGCTACCTTGAACAGCTTAAGTCGGATGATGGAAACCCTCTTTTTGAAAAGGGATTTTTAGATTACTTAAGCAAGATTTCGTTTCAGGTCGATATCGATGCAGTCCCTGAGGGAACCCCCGTTTTTCCTTATGAGCCGCTTGTGAGGGTGAGAGGACCGATCCTCCATGCCCAGCTGCTTGAAAGCCCGCTGCTGAACATCATCAATTTTCAAACGCTCATCGCCACAAAAGCGGCAAGGATCTGCTGGGCGGCGCGGCCCGATCCTGTCGTTGAGTTCGGGATGCGAAGGGCGCAAGGTATCGATGGATCGCTCTCTGCCAGCAGAGCTGCTTTCATCGGAGGATGCGAGGGGACGTCGAATGTCTTAGCAGGGAAGTTATTCGAGATACCTGTAAGAGGCACCCACGCACATAGCTGGATCATGGCATTCGATGAAGAGGTCGACAGCTTCGAAGCATTTTCCGATGTGATGCCCCGCAATTGCATTTTCCTCGTTGATACCTACGATACGATCCAAGGCGTTAAAAAAGCGATCGAAGTGGGAAAAAAATTACGCAAGAAAAAGATCGAGATGGGCGGCGTGCGCATCGACTCCGGCGATTTGGCCCATTTGAGCATCCAAATCCGCAAGCTCCTCGACGATGCAGGTTTTCCTCAAGCCAAGATCATGGCAAGCAATGAGCTTGATGAACAGATCATCAGCGATCTCAAGCACCAAGGAGCTAAGATCAATATTTGGGGCGTCGGGACCAACCTCATCACAGGCAAGGACCAGCCTGCGCTCGATGGGGTCTATAAGCTCTCTGCGATCAGGGACGACAAGGGTGTCTGGCACAACAAGGTCAAAGTCTCAGAACAGCTTGTCAAAATGACAGACCCGGGCATCCTCCAAGTGCGCCGCTACTTCAACGATCGGGGAAATATTGCCGATATGGTCTACGATATCCACACGGAACTGAAGTCGAGGTCCCATTTTATCGATCCGCTAGATCCTACGCGCTCGCAGCTTGCAACGGGGGAGATGTCCTCTCACGATCTTCTCGTGCCGGTCTTTTCTAAAGGCAAACGGATCTACAGTTCTCCTGCCTTAAAAGAGATCAGGGAAAAAACGTTGGACGAGCTGGAAATGTTCCATCCGGGGATGCGCCGCTTCCTCTATCCGCAGCCCTACTTTGTCGGATTGGAAAGATCTTTGTATGAGACCAAGCTGAAGCTCATTGAAGAGTTAAAGAAGCAAAGGACTTAAAGAATTGTGAAAGCGCTTGTGATCGTCGACATGCAAAATGATTTTATGCCAGGCGGCGCGCTAGGTGTTCCCGAGGCAGATCAAATTGTTCCTGCGATCAATCAGCTCTCTTCCCAATTTCCCTTGGTCGTAGCGACGCAAGATTGGCATCCGCAGGACCACTGCAGTTTTGCAACCAGCCATCCCGGTAAAAAACCTGGCGATGTTGTCCAGATCAAAGAGATGGAACAGATCTTATGGCCTGTCCACTGCGTCCGTGCAACAAAAGGAGCTGAGCTGATAGACACCCTCAATAAAGAGGCGATTGCTAGCTGCTTCTATAAAGGGACAGACCGTTGGATCGATAGCTACAGCGCTTTTTTTGACAACGCGCGACGCAAGTCGACAGGCTTAAGCGATTATCTAAAAACCCGGAATGTCTCCCACATCTACATCGCAGGCGTTGCCACAGAATACTGCGTTCTCTATTCCTCATTCGACGCTGTGGACATCGGCTATTCGGTCGTCGTTATTTCCGATCTTTGCCGTCCGATCAATCTGCAGCCTAACGATGAAAAGAAGGCGTATGAGGCGATGGCTGCCAAAGGCGTTATGATCCAAACATCGGCAGAGGTCCTCGCTTCTTTAAGATCCAAATGACCAGGTAGATGAAAAAACCTGTCAGGAAGAGGTTGAGCGCCAAGCTCAGTCCGGCCAGCTGGATCACAATCTCAGGCAGCGCATAATTGACCGAGATCAATAGAACGCCGACGCCGACTTCTCCGCGCGGCCACATCGCGATGCTAAGCGCAGCCCGCTCTTTGAACGATGCCTCTTTTTTGTAGCAGAACATGGGGTAGAGTTTTCCGAGATTTGAAAGGAATGTGAGCGCTAGGACATGGCCTAAAAGAAATAGCCAGTCCACTTGCCCGACGGCTATTTTGGGAAGAGAGCAGCCGACTAGGAACATGTAGAAGTATTTGATCGCAGCATCGAGGCGACGGTCTGAGACCGGCTCCGGTTCCATGTACGCATGTTCATGCCGATGCCTTAATTTCTGATTGGGTGCATGGGGGTTATGCAGGATGCATCCTAGGACAAATGCTGGAAGCAAGACCTCGATGTTGATCATGGTCGTTTTCTCGAACATCTCGCAGAGGACTGTTAAGATGACAGCATAACCGACAAGCCAAAATCTTCCCGTCGGCAGTTTAACCTGATGCAGGAACTTGTACGCGCTGTACAAAAGGAGGGCGATCATGATAAGCAGGCCGATCGCATGCCAGCGGAGGCCGATATGCAGCATCTGCAGCGGCACGATCAGCAGAACGGTGTCCAGATCATCAAAAATGGCAAGAATCCTGGCTTTTTTGAAGACCCACGTTTTTGCAAGTCCCGCTGCTGCCAGCATGGTAAAAAGGACCCCTGCGGAAGTCGGCGCTGCAAACCTTCCGATGATCGTTGCCTGCGAAAGGTTGATATCGAAACAAAACCAGATCCACAGCGTGCACAAGATCCATGGAAAGGCAGCCGCTGTCATCGCGATCAGATAGTCTTTTCCGTAACTGGAGAGCTTGCTCTTGTCGATTGTGAACTCAAGGCCGACTTCGATCATGATGTAGCCGAGAGCCGTCAGCGTGAGGGTCTGGAGCAAGCCTCGGTACGCGCTGATGTCGATCCATTGCGAGAACAGGATCCCAAAAATCATCAGGCCGCTGAAAATGAAGACCTTGATCACGCATCACCCTTTTTCTTTCCTCATAAATGAAATTAGGGGATTCGTGCAACCTTCACTTGTTCGAAGCAAGGATGCTGCTCAGCTTTTTTTCACAGTCTTGCAATGAAAGGCCTGTAATGAGCAGGCGCTTATGGCGGTTTGTCTCTCCGCTGGCAAGCTGGATCTGGGATTGGGAGATGCCGAGCTCTTTGGCAAGGAAGGCGATCAGTGTTTCATTGGCCTTTCCCTTTTCAGGAACAGCATTGAGCCGGACCTTCAACTCCTCGCCTTCCCAGCCGGAGATCTGGTTGCGCGAGGCTTTGGGCACCACTTTGACACAGAGGGCAAGGCCCTTGTTTGTTGCTTTGATCGGCGAAGAATGCATAAAAATGATTTTAGTGCTTTGAAATACAAGAATTGTTATAATGAGTTCATTCTTTAAAGGAAACCAGAATGGCTGTGTTAAGCTTTTTCTCACACTCCTTTCATTTCTCTTTCCATCATGGCCTCCCCAGAGGCTAATATAACCGTTTTTTTCTAAATATTTTCGTTCGATTTCAAAGAAAAAATTACAAATTAGGTTTGTTATGGAATTAGAAATGCCATCATATTCACAAGTTAAGTCAGTTTCTCTTTCGAAGGTGATCAGCGGGTCCGCTTTGATTGCAGGAACTGCAATCGGCGCAGGGATGCTCGCAATCCCGCTCGTCACCGCGCAGTCAGGCTTTTTTCCAGCTGTTGCGACCTCCATATTAGTTTGGCTCTTCATGCTGTCGACAGGGCTTCTCTTTATGGAAGCTGCGCTATGGATGCCAAAAGGATCGAATATCTTAAGCATGTCGAGCCAATTGCTCGGAAGGTCGGGAAAATATGCAGCAGGAGGGATGTTCCTATTCCTCTATTACTGCTTGATCGTCGCGTATTTTGCAGGCGGCGCGCCTCTATTATCGGGCGTCCTGTCCGACCTCTTCGGAGTTTCTTTGTCGGGATGGGGAAGCTATCTGGTCTTTGGAGGGATTTTCGGTATCATCGTTTCCAAGGGAGCAAAGGCGATCGACCGGGTCAATTTGACTTTGACGGTTGCGATGATCCTAGCATACGTCACGTTGATCAGCACCGGCAGTACAGAAGTCTCTTCGAACCTTCTTGCCAGGGCCAACTGGCCAGGTTTTTACCTTGCGCTGCCGATATTGTTCGGAGCGTTCGGCTACCACAACGTGATCCCATCGGTCTGCACCTACCTGGAAAGGGATAGGAAAAGCATCCGCCTTTCGATCATTTGCGGAACGACGCTTGCTTTGACCGTCTACTTGCTTTGGCAATGGCTGATCATCGGGTCGATCCCTCAAGAGATGATCATCAAGACCCTCGAAGCAGGACAGCCTGTAACCCAGGCCTTGCAAGCAATGACAGGCAACTCCTGGATCTATCCGATAGGACGGTTCTTTGCGTTTTTTGCGCTGACCACCTCGCTGCTCGGCGTTGCTTTTTCGATGGTCGATTTCATCAGCGATGGTTTGAAAATGAAACGGGAGGGATTAAGCCGGATTGCATTAGCCGTGCTGACCTTTGTTCCGCCCGGAGTTTGCGCTGCTGTGAACCCGACGATCTTTCAGAAGGCGTTGGGACTGGCAGGCGGATTCGGCGAGGCCTTCCTCAATGGGCTTCTCCCAGTGCTTTTAGTGTGGGCGGGAAGATACCGGTTCAAGCAAGAATCGGTTGATCCTTTACCAGGCGGGAAAACGGCGCTGGGAGCTTTGGCATTGTTCAGCCTAGGCGTCATCGGCCTCGAAGCGTATCTGTTGCTAAGCTAATGGAAAAGAGTGCGGGTTTTGGTAACAAAACCCGCATTCGTATTGAACGGTTATTCTTCAGCAGCTGCGGCGAGCGCGGCCTTGAGGATATTGTGCATCCCTTCCCATTTTTTCACATTTTCGAAGTGGGGCATCCAGTCCTGGTCTGTGTGGAGGTCGCTGATGGTGAACATCGCGCCGAGGTCAACTTGATGGACATGCGCAACAGCGAAGATTGCCGCTGCTTCCATTTCTACAGTTAAAATCCCTTCGTCTTGAAAGTGTTTGACCTCAAGCGACGTTTGCCGGTAGAAGCTGTCTGTTGTCCAGGTTGAACCGATGCGGTGGGCAATCTGCATCTTGTTCAGATGCTTGCCAAGCATGAGCCTCATCCGTTGAGGCGCGTGGATATATTTGGATGGCGGCATGTAGTGGAAAGAGGTCCCTTCGTCTCGTACCGCTTTTTCACAAAGGACGATATCGCCGATTGTCAGTTTAGGGTTGATCGCGCCGGCAGAGCCGATCGCAATGAACTGTTTGACACCCCAAGAGATCAAGTCTTCCATGCGCAGCGCAGTGACAGGGGCGCCGACTCCAAAATTGCCGATGGCGACAGATGGGTGGTCGGTCAAGTAATAGAGTTTAGAAAAGCACTCTTCGCATTGCTGATGGGCATAGTTCTCCAGGACTTGTTTTATGAAGCGGGAACTGTAGCATAAGATGACAGTCCTAGGAGGCGCGCTCTTAGGAAAACGGCCATGCTGCCGTCTGTGGTCCAGATTTTTTTCCGGAGTGATCATCGACGCGTGAGCGTATTTTTCAGAATATTGTGGAAGCATATTTCTATAATCCTTTCCTAAAGGAAATCCTTAGAATAATTTTATTAATTATACTATAGATGGAAATAAGTAAAGTAGCCCAATTATTATTTTAATCCTTGTGAGGCGAACGGATGGCGCGGATATCTCCAAAACCTTTTTCAAAATATCCTTGGTACATAAGGCTTTTGCTAAGGTCGCAAAAGAGAAAGTATGGGGTCTATTCCGAGCCGGTCCTCTTATGGGGAAGGTCGCCAAGCGTCTTTTTGGGGTTTATGTGGATGCAAAAGGCCTTGAACAGAAAAAAGTCTAAGATCGCGCCGGATCTGCGCGCGATGATCACGATTAAGGTCTCCCAGTTCAACCAATGCTCCTTTTGTATCGATATGAACAGCGCTCTGCTATTGCAGCGTGGAGGATCACATGAAAAGTTGGATGCCATCAGCCGGTTTCGGCAAAGTCCGTTATTTTCAGCTCCAGAAAATGCGGCGTTGGAATATGTCGAAGCAGTCATGAAAAATCCCCATCAAGTGCCGGATGGGGTGTTCAGTTGCTTAAGGTCCCATTTTGATGAAGATGCGATTGTCGAAATGACCGCATTGATCGGTCTGCAGAACTTATCGAGCCAGTTCAATGCAGCGCTGGATGCGGCTCCGATGGGCTTCTGTCAGTTATTTAAGTCTTAGAGCGGATCTTTAGAGAACTTAATCCTCCGTCGACTGTGATCACTTGGCCGGTGATCCAGCTGGAGTGCTCGTCGACTAGCCAGGCAATCGTATGGGCGATATCGTCAGGAGCTCCGATCCTTCCGAGCGGGTGCATCGAGATCGAGCTTTTTAACGAGGCCTCATTGGTCGTGATCGACTGTGTCAAGGGCGTCTGAACGAGGCCCGGAGCGATCACATTGATCCTTACGCCGGAAGAGGCATAAGAAGCTGCAGCGCAGCGCATCAGACCGACGAGTCCAGCTTTAGCAGCTCCGATCGCTTCATGGTTCACAAGGCCGATCTGCGCCGCAGCTGATGCTAGAAGCACAATCGATCCCTTTTTTTGGTGCGCCAGGATAGGGCATGCTGCTTTGAGGATGTAAAAAGCGTAGGTCAAGTTGCAAGTGAGAACGTTCTTCCATTCTTCATCGGTCGTCAGCTCCAATGGTTTCAGAAAGAGGGAACCGATGCAGTTGACGACGTTGTCAAAATTCCCATACTTGGCTTGGATCTGTCCAATTGAAGCTTGCACTGCAGCGGAAGAACTTAGGTCGACGATATGGTAGTCTTGGTTTAAGCGTTGGGCGAGCTGTCGAGCTTTCTCTTCATTGCGGCCGGCGATCAAGATCCGTTTTTTCTGTTGCGTAAGGATCTCGCAAAGGCGCGTTCCGATTCCCCCAGTTGCCCCGAAGACGATCGTGTAGCTCATTCTGTTATTTCCGCTTTTTTGCTCTGGACCTGAGCCATCCGTAGGTAAAACCCATAATCAGGCCGTACACGATGTGTCCGTAAAGGCCGGGCAGAGCTATTTTCACGTTTTCGACATTCCACATTGTTCCGATCGGTTTGCCGATGATTGCCGATAGGATCGTTAGAGGGCCAAGGAACCACCAAAGGATCCCATACAACAATCCCCAAATCGTAGATGTAAGCAATGTCGATGCCAATCGGAAAAAAACCAATGCAAAGATCACCGAAATGATCAAGCTGAAGATCCAGTGTGTAAAAAATCCGCCGATCGCATTATGAATGCCGAACAACTCGCTAATTCTGCTGATGACGCCCATATAGGCCATCAGCACGGCAAAGACGAATCCGCCTATCAGGCCTGAGAGCACCCCGTATCCGATATTCTGCGATGTGCAAGCGCGATGCATTTGAACTCTCCTTTATCGAGTTTTTTTTCGGGACCGCATCCAACCATAGGTAAAACCTAATAATAGACCGAAAACAATATGCCCAAAAAGGCTTGGAAACGCGGTTTGCATGACGGATGCATTCCACATCGAGCCTAACTGTTCTCCCATCATTATCGGCATTAGGGTGATAGGACCGAGGAACCACCAGATGATTCCATAGATGATCCCGCAAATTGATCCTGAAAGGCGTTTGCAGGCAGCCTTGTAAAAGATCAATGCAAAAATGACACCCATCGCCATGCTGATGATCAGATGGACGGCAAAGCCTGCAACAGGGTTCGGCATGCCGATCATAGAGCCGATCTTGATCAGTACGCCTATTTTGGCCATCATGATTCCAAATACAATTCCGCCGACTAGTCCGCCTAAAGCGCCATAGCCGACATTTTTTGATGTGCACGATTTGTTCATATCAATTGCTCTCCATTATTTAAGCCGTTGCAGCAAATGGTCGCCAACTCGCAATGCATTTGCTATGATCGTAAGCGTAGGGTTGACCGCGCCGCTGGAGACAAAGAACCCTCCGTCGACGACATATAAGTTGTCGACATCATGAGCCCTGCAATTCAGGTCAAGCACCGATGTTTTCGGGTCATGTCCGAAACGCATCGTTCCATTTTGGTGGCCGACTCCTGCGATCGGGATCCGTTTCCCAAAGTATGCCGAGCAGGGGAGGGTGTGGTGCTTCATGTCTAAACTGTTTAGGATCGTTTTGAGCTTTTTGACCAATCTGCGGTGCCCTTCTAAGTTGTTCGCCTCATAATGAAGGCAGACATTTCCTTTGCTATCGAGAAGCACCCTGTTGTTGGGATCGGGAAGGTCTTCCGATGTCATCCAAAAGTCGATTGAGTGGCGCGCCATCAGATCGAGGACGAAGTTAGGTGTAAAGGGAGGAGCGTCCGACTTGAACATCGATTTGTCCGCTTTGCCTAACATTTGGATGTGGCCAAGAGGAAGATCGGAATCGGGGGCCCCGAAATAAAAATCATTGATCGCAAGGGTCTTTTGGAACTTGGTGGGATTAGCCTCTGTGGTCAAAACGACCATTGCCGTGTTGTTATGGCACATGTAATGGCGTCCCACGAGATCGGAGCTGTTGGCAAGCCCTCGCGGATGCGCGCTATTGCCCGACCGCAAGAAAAGGGCAGCCGAATTGATCGCTCCGCAAGAAGAGACGACGATGTCCGCTTTGTACCTTTCCGTATGGTTGTTCCGTTTGACGATGACATGGGAGATCTCTTTGCCGTTGGGCGTTGTTTCCAAACGCTCGACATAGCATCCGGTCAGCATCGTGACATTGGGATATTTCAATGCAGGCTCGATGCAGCAGATCTGGGAGTCCGCCTTGCCGTCGACTAGGCAAGGGAACCCATCGCATGTGTTGCACTTGATGCAAGGGCTGTGCGTCCGGTCTTTTTCATCGATGATCAACCCGAGCGGCAGATGGAAAGGTTTAAGTCCTTTTTGCGCAAGGTCGTCGGAGAGGCGTTGGATCCTCGGCTCATGGGCGATCGGAGCATGCGGGAACGGGTCGGAGCAATGAGGCTCGGTCGGATCTTCTCCCCGTTTTCCATGGACTGAAAAGAGCTCTTCCGCTTCGAGGTAATAGGAAGCGAGATCTTGATAGGAAATCGGCCATGCAGGAGATGTTCCGCCGTAGTGCTTGATCTCCCCAAAGTCCTTTTCCCTTAACCTAAGCAGGGCTGCGCCGTAAACTTTTGTATTTCCGCCCACGAAGTAGTGGGTCCCAGGTGTAAATTCTTTTCCTTCTTTGTCGGTCCACTTTTCAGGGATGTTGTAACGGCCATCGATAAAGACAGATTGGGAGGCCCAGTTCTCTTTTTCGCGCGGTAAGTACTCGCCCCGTTCCAAGATGAGGATTTTTTTTCCGGAAGGAGCCAAGCGGTGCGCCAAAGTCCCTCCGCCAGCTCCCGATCCGATGATGATCACATCGTAGTGTTTGTTGTTATGCATGTTATCCTCCTGATGCAAAACCGGGGAACAAGGTCATTCCGCCATCGACAAAGATCGTCGTTCCTGTGATGTAATCGGCGTAATCGGATGCAAGCCATGCGCAGCAGTGGGCAAGGTCCTCAGGTTCTCCGATCCGGTTGTAAGGGATCAGTTTCATGAGCTCATTGTAAGCTTCCGGAGTGCTCCAGGCCGGTTTGTTGATATTGGTGCGGATTGCGCCAGGGGCGATCGCATTGGCACGAATCCGGTAGGGGGCCACTTCTTGCGCAATCGACTGCATCAGCATATGGATCCCTCCTTTCGAGGAGGCGTAGTTGACATGCCCTGCCCAAGGGATCACCTGGTGCACCGAGCTGATGCAGATCAGCTTGCCTGCTGCGCAAGAGATCTCTTTTTTGACACCTCGGCGTTTAAACTCCTTGATCGCCTCCCTCGAACAGAGGAACTGGCCTGTCAAGTTGATCGAGATGACCGTGTTCCATTGCTCCAATGTCATTTTTTCAAGGGCGGCATCGCGCTGCAGTCCGGCATTATTGACCATGATGTCGATCGTCCCAAACTCCTGGTACATCTTTTGGAACATGGCGACTACCTGGTCTTCTTTCGAGACATCGGCCTTGTGGGCGTAGGCCTTGCTGCCGCTTTTTTTGATCTCATCGACAACTTCCTGAGCTTCTTCGTCGCCGACGACATAATTGACGACGACATCGGCCCCCTCTTTTCCCAGCTGGATCGCGATCGCCTTTCCGATCCCCGAGTTTGCTCCCGTGACCATTGCTTTTTGCCCTTTCAGCAGCTTCATGCAAGGGCGGCTTGGCATAACGACTTCAGGCAAGTCGTTGTTTTGAGGTGTTTGCGCCATAATTACACTCCTAAATTATACACAAATGAGTCCGTTTATAATTGTTCTCCAGACTGCTGGATCAGTTTTGCAATAAGAGCTGTCCATCCTGTTTGATGCGTTGCTCCTAGTCCCGCTCCATTATCGCCGTGGTAGTACTCGTTAAATAGGATCAGGTCGTGCCAATGGGGATCTTCCTGAAAGAGCTTGACCCCTCCGAAGATTGGGCGCTTCCCTTCCTCATTGCGGGTAAATAAGCTGATCAGCCTTTTTGACAGCTCGATCGATACATCCCATAGGTTCATCAGATTGCCTGAGCCTGTGGGGAACTCGACCTTTAGACTGTCTCCGAAATAGTGGTGGTACTTTTGCAGCGATTCGATAATCAGGAAATTGATCGGGAACCAGACAGGCCCCCTCCAGTTCGAATTGCCTCCGAACAGGCCGCTGTCCGACTCTGCAGGGAGGTAGCCGACCGTATAGTCCTTGCCGTTTACGGTGTAGGTGTAAGGATGGTCCTTGTGGAATTTCGAGACAGATCGTATCCCGTAAGGAGATAGGAACTCATTTTCATCCAGCATGTACTTTAATATGCTGACCAATCTCTCTTCGGATAAGATCGAAATCAGGCGCCTCTTTCCCATTCCAGGTTTCCGCACGCAGGCCACGTTGCACATCGTGTGGGGATGTTTTTTGAGGAACCATTCCATCCTGCGGCTGAAGGTCTTCAGCTGTTCCATTCCTTCCGGCTCAAGTGTTTCGACAGCAAGAAGGGGAAGAAGTCCGACAAGAGAGCGGACTTTTAAAGGTGTCGCTGTACCGTCTGGCAGATGGAGGTTATCGTAGAAAAAACCGTCGTGATGGTCCCAGAGCGAATTCCCTTTTCCACCGCCGCATCTTCCGATGGCGTTCGAGATCCGCATGAAGTGCTCGAAAAATTTGGTCGCGATGTCCTGGTAATGGGGCTCTTCAAAGGAAAGGTAGAGGGCTATGCGCATCATGATCGTGCAAAAGAAGCCCATCCAAGCCGTCCCGTCCGACTGGTCGATATGCCCGCCTGTGGGAAGAGGGACGCTCCGATCGAAGACGCTGATGTTGTCCAGTCCTAAAAATCCCCCCTGGAACAGATTGTTGCCTTCCGTGTCTTTCCGATTGACCCACCAAGTGAAGTTGAGCAGAAGCTTGTTGAAGATCCCTTTAAGGAAGTCCTTGTCCTCTTTGCCTACGATCTTTGCATCGATCTTGTAAGCGCGCCATGTGCACCAGGCGAGCACCGGAGGGTTGACGTCGGAAAAGTTCCATTCGTAAGCGGGGAGCTGGCCATTCGGATGGATGTACCATTCGCGCGTCAAAAGCTCGATCTGCCGTTTGGCAAAGTCGGGATCGATCAGCAGAGTAGGGATGCAATGGAATGCTGTGTCCCAAGCGCAAAAATAGGGATATTCCCACTTGTCGGGCATCGATAACACATCAAAGGTTGTCAAGTGCTCCCACTGTTCGTTCCTCGGCACATTCCGTTTTACAGAAGATCCTGGATCCCCATTGAGCCATTGCTCCACATCAAAATAGTAAAACTGCTTGCTCCACATCAAGCCGGCGAAAGCCCTGCGCTGGACCATTTTGAGCTCATCGCTTAAATCGGGATGCTGGACATCGTTGTAGAACTCATCAGCCTCTTTGATCCTTTTTTTGAAGAGAGGGGCAAAATCTTTAAACGGAGCGGAGTTCTCTGCGCATGACAGCCTTAAGCGGATTTCAACAGATCCTCCTGCCGGGACCGTTCTTGCATAGACCGCAGCGCCTTTTGTTCCTTTCTGCGCGGGATTGACCGCTCCCTTTTCATTGCCGGCGATGTAGCGGTGGAAGGCATCCTTGACGTAAGGAGAGGCATTCGGCGTCTTGAACAGCTTTTCCTTGTTGGTCTCATTTTCGGTAAAGATCAGTTCCGGGCTCTCATCACAGTAGAGATGGTAGTCCTCGCCGGAGGCGATGCGGCATTCGAAAAGGGAGAAATTGTTGTTCTCAGCCCCCTTTCTCATCGCCGGTTTCTCTTTCTCATCTCCTGTCGGGCCTTTTTCGTAGCCCCAGCTCCACGTGTTGCGGAACCAAACAGTGGGAAGCAAATGGATCGGCGCGTCGGCAGGGCCCCGGTTGTGCGCTGTCACGCGGATTAGGATATCTTCTTCCGAAGCCTTAGCGTATTCAATAAAGACGTCGAAATACTTTCCTTCTTCGAAAATTTTCGTATCGACCAGTTCGTATTCGAGATCATGGTACCCGCGGTTTTTGTTTTCCGATCGGATTTGCGCATAAGGGAATTCTCCTTGAGGGTATTTGTAGAGCATCTTCATGTAGCTGTGGGTCGGCGTACTGTCGAGATAATACCAGTAGTCCTTCGCATCTTCGCCATGGTTGCCTTCCGGCCCGCTTAAGCCGAACATCCTCTCTTTCAAGAAAGGATCTTTACCGTTCCATAAGCTGAGAGCAAAGCAGAGGTACTGCATCCTGTCGCAGATCCCTCCCAGGCCATCTTCATTCCAGCGGTAGGCGCGCGAGCGCGCATCATCATGGGTGAAGTAGGTCCAAGTATTTCCATCTTGGCTGTAATCTTCTCTGACTGTGCCCCAGGCCCGTTCGCTCAAGTAGGGGCCCCACTTTTTCCAAAGCGCCTTCCTGACCCGATACTCTTCGAGTCTCTCATGCTCTTCCGTATATCCCATGGATAGCTCTCCTTGCCGCCAATCCTCTCTCATTACCTCAAATGAGGATTAGATTCAAAAAATTATTTTTCATTTCGCGTGGTTAATAAGTAGGGGTGTTAAATTAATTATTTAAACTTTATTAGTATTCAATTCTATGTTAGAATTATCTATGATAAATTTTATCATTTTTCAATAAAGGATTTATTATGACAGCATCAAGCATCCGTTCTGGTCATCCCGAAACCTGCTTTCAACACGCTCATCTTGCGGCAGCATTGCGTCCTTCTGAAAAGCTCAAGGAGGATCTTTTAGCTGCTTATGCAGAAGTCGATCAGATCGACATGAACTTGGAAAAAGAGCTAAGTTCTAATGATCTTGAATACTTAGCTGGCAGACTGGTCACTATTCAAGATTTTAACAATGCGTTGGCGGATTATATTGTCAAGAAGGTCTCCTATGGATTTCAGCGTCAAATGAACCGAGAAGATTTTCCTAGTGAGGAGAAATATCGCGAGAATCACATGGGAGTTGATTACCAACGTGATAAACTCCTAGATCAAGTAGATCGTGCAAACGCTTATGAAGAAATTTTTGTGCTCCAGCAGCTTGGCCCTTTTTCTGAACAGTTGAGCGCTAAGGTTGCGCGCGTATTCCAAAAAACCCCATTAGTTGGATTTCAGGCTCAAGCGACGCCTCCAGTTAGCATTCGAAAGGATATGCCGATCATGTTTCAGATTTACTGGAAGACGGCTACGATTGAAGGAGAAAAGTCCAATCATCTTAATACGGCTTCTTCAATGGCCTCAAGCGCCAGCCCTTCAGGATCTGCATCTTCGAGTGCACCTGTTTTAGGGTCTGAAGTAATCTTGCCATCGACTCCAGATTCCAGTTCATCTGTTTTAGAGGTTGAAACGGTATCGCATGTTGCTCCAACAACACAGCCTGCCGCCACAGCGCGGATCGTTGTCAACTTTGAAGGCAGTGAAGGGGATAAGCTCTATATCCGCGGCACTGGACCTAACATGTCTTGGGGTCCGGGGATTGAACTGCGCAAAGATGGAAACAAGTGGATCTACGAATCGACAGAGCCGTTTGAGACATTTGAGTTCAAACTAGCGCTGAATGATCAGGTTTGGGAAGCAGGAGATAACCACACGGTTGAATCTGGAAAACCCGTGGAGATTTCCTCAGTTGTCTTCCACCCGCCTGCTTAAATGAGCCGGTAAAATCATCAGATCAAAAGCCTGGTCGAACATGGCGTATCAGACCACCCAAAGAGGGCAAGACGCATCGACCAGGTTTTCGGTAAGAAGCAATATAGACAGCTCTCTTTGCTGTAAGCCTTTTTAAGTGACCAATCAGGAATTAATTAAAAAAATTATTTATATTTTGAGCGTGCGATAAATGAGGGTGTATAAATATTTATTTAAACATTGTTTATTATTTGTTTTGTGATATAATATTTTCCAATTAAGATTAATTATTCAAAAAAGGGGATTAATTATGTCTACAGCATCAAGTATCCGTGATGGACAACCAAATTCTTGCTTTCCCATCTCTTCAGATCCAGCAACAACTTGGCTGCCTAATTCTTATAAGCTCAAGGATAACTTCCTTGCAGCTCATGCAGAAGTTGATGAGATCGATTGGGAATTAGATGGTGAAATAAAACCTGATCGTTTACAGGAGTTAGTTGGCAGACTGGTCACCATTCAAGATTTTAACAATGCCACGGCAGACTACATTGTAAAGAGAATCACTAATTGGAACGAGATTCAGAAGACAATAGAAGGTGGTACTCGACGCGATGCTATTTGGGGAGAAGTTTGCCAACTCCAGCGTCTCGGTCCTTTGTCTGAACAGTTCAGCAAGAAGATCACACGCGTATTCCAAAAAGCGCCTCTAGTTGGATTTCAGACTTGCTTGACGCCTCCAGTCAATATCTTAGATCGAATCCCACATCAAAGCCTTACTTTCTGGTCTTTCCCTAAAATTGTAGGCGAAGTTGATGCTGCTCATATAGGAACCCAAAGCACTCCATCTTCCAACGCTCCTAATTCTATCGTTGAAGCGACAGTAGTGGATGCTGCAACAATCGAGCCTGCTGTCACAGCACGGATCGTTGTCAACTATGAATGCGGCGATACCGATAGGCTTTATATCCGTGGTACAGGACCATTCATGTCATGGGGCCCAGGGAATGAAATGCGGAGAGAGGGAACTAACCGGTGGATCTACGAGACGACAGAGCCTTTTGAGACATTTGAGTTCAAGTTGGCGCTGAACGATCAGTTTTGGGAAGCAGGAGACAACCACAAGGTTGAATCTGGAAAACCCGTTGAGCTCTCGGCAGTGACCTTCCACGATCTATCGTAACGGATCTTTAAGTTCCATTGATCATCAAAGCCTGGCTGGATCGTTTGATCTGCCAGGCTTTTTTTTATGGATGATGAGTCGATGGTAAATCCAAATGGATAGCTCTCCTTGCCGCATCCTCTTCCTATTGCTTCGAATCAGGATTTGATTCAAAAAATATTTGTATTTCGGATGGGTGTAATTAAAATAATTGCAAATAATTTATTTTAATTCTGTTGATATTGTTAATTGTTTTGTATAATAGCTTTTTGGATTATTTTAAGATCTATAAAAAGGGGAAAGATTATGTCTACAGCTGCTAGTATACGTTCTGGACATTGCGACACATGCTTCCAGCATGTTCCGAATACAGTAATATTAAAACCTTCAGACAAGCTGAAAGAGAACCTTCTTGCAGCTTATATGGAAGTTGATCAGATCGATAGTGCATTGGACGATGAGTCAAATCCTGTTAAACTTGAGAGATTGGCAGGCAGATTAATCACGATTCAAGATTTTAACAATGCCACTGGAGAATACATTATTAAGACAGTTGCAAAATGGGAACAGGCGCAAACTAGTTATGTATTACCCCAAGAAAATGATTCTAATTATACAAGCGCTTTTTTTAAAAGAAATAATCTTTGGGAAGAAGTGCTTCAGGTCAAGGAGTTAACCCCTTTCAGCGATAATCTTAGCAAGAAGATTGCTCGTGTGTTCCAAAAAGCATCTTTAGTTCAATTCAAACAGTTGGTTCCAGAACCTATTGATGTTAAGAGTAAACTACCCGCTCGATATCAGTTGTTCATGGAGTGCGTACCTCGAATTGTTGGAGAAAAGCCAAAAGTGGATTTGATCGTTCCTTCAATAACCAACACCCCATCAAGCCCAAGCGCTAACTCTCCAATCGGAACAGATTCTGGTCCAATTATCTCAGAACTTTTGGTTCCAAAACCTGCAAACGAAACAGATTCTGGTCCAACTATATTAGAAACTGTAACGGTACAAGACGCTGCTGATCCTATAGTGCAGCCTTCTTTCACAGCGCGGATCGTAGTCAACTATGAAGGTAGCGAAAACGATAAGCTTTATATCCGCGGCACAGGACCTAATATGTCTTGGGGACCGGGGATCGAGCTGCGAAAAGAGGGGGGCCAGTGGATCTACGAGTCGACAGAGCCTTTTGAGACATTTGAGTTTAAACTGGCGCTGAATGATCAATTTTGGGAAGCAGGAGAAAACAACCACAAGGTTGAATCTGGAAAACCAGTCGAGCTCTCGTCAGTGGCTTTCCACGATCTGTCATAACGGATCATTAAGTTCCATTGATCATCAAAGCCTGGCCGGATCGTTTGATCGGCCAGGCTTTCTGTTTTCTAAATGATATGATTTTAATTAATGTCTTTGGTGTCATTTTTTAAAATTAAATGATTTAAAAAATTGTTTAACAAGTTTGCTTTGATTTCGAACAAGACATTCTGTAAGCTGGAAGCGTTTTTAATTTTCCCGGCAATTAAAAAACGAGGTTTTTATGCCAGTTTCCGCTACACGTTCAGGATCGCCTGATACGTGTTTTCCCCATATCGATGTTCTAAAGACAGACTTAGTCCCTTCCCAAATGATCAAGGAGAACCTCCTTGCAGCATATGCTGAAGTCGACAGGATCGATTGGTCTTTAGATCAAGCAAATGAAGTTGAAATTAAGAAATTTTCCGAACGGTTGTTCTCCTTGCAGAAGGTGAACAACGCCATTGGCGATTATATTGTTGCCGTGCTGCAGGACTGGAAACAAAAAGATATTCCAACCCTTGAGCAGTTCCAAATCTCTTCACCGCAAGGAAATTACGAGCAAGAAAAAGCGCGCGTCGAATTAGAGGGCAACAAAGCATGGGAAGAGGTCTTGCAGCTTAAAAAAACGGCCCCGTTGTCAGAACAATTAAGCGTGAAGATCATGCGCCTGTTTGAAAAAGCTTCTTTAGCTCCCTTCAAACCGCAATTGCCAGCTCCCGTATACATTCAATCCCAATTGCCTCGGATCCACACAATTCTTTGGAACTGCCCGACTATTAAAGTAGAAGCTTCAAACCCATCCCAACCTTCGACACTTCTTGTGAACGCAAATACGTCCGGACCTGCTGTTGTTGAGCCGTCTTCCGTATCGAACCAGCCGCTTGTCACTGCGCGCATCGTTGTGAAGTATGAAGGAGCTGAAAGCGATAAGCTATTTATCCGCGGCACAGGGCCTAACATGTCTTGGGGGCCGGGGATTGAAATGCGGAAGGAAGGCAGTCTGTGGATCTATGAATCGACTGCGCCTTTTGAGACGTTTGAGTTCAAAATGATGCTCAACGACCAGCTTTGGGAAGCAGGAGAGAACCACAAGATCGCCTCTGGCAAGCCTGTCGAGCTCTCTTCAGTTGCTTTCCACGATCTGCATTGAAGGATTTTCCAAGATCAGCTGATCAAAAGCCTGGTCGAACATGTCGCACCAGACCACCCAAAGGGGGTGTTCCGACTCATCGACCAGGTTTTCCTTAAGGAGCTGTTTCGCTTTTTCTTTCAACTCGTCTCGGGACAGTTCCTTACTCTTCACTGCGATCACCGCAACATTTTTGATCGGTTTCGAGCCAAGCTTTTTGAAATGGAACTCTCCGAAACCAAGCTCCTGCAAGATATGCTGGAACTTTTCTTTATACCAACCGTCGCAATGGACTGCCCATGATGCCTCGTGCGAGCCGAACAGATGGCGGATGATGATCTGCTTGTCAGCATAGCTTGTTTTCGGGTTGCTAAGGAGGCGGAGGCTCGCTTCGAAATCAGGCGTTTCGATATGGAGCTTGCCGCCCACTTTAAGCCAGTCGTGCCATGCGCAAAGAAGGGCTAAAGCGACAGGCCTTTGAAAGTGCTCGAAGACATGATGGTTGCGGACCTCGTCCAAAGAAAGGGGCTTTGCCCGCATGCGGGTGATATCAGCAAACGCATCGGCGCCTTGCACCTTTTGAACGCTATGCTCAGATGGAGGAAAATCGATGTTGACATATCCGGGAAAATGGTTTTCTCCGCAGCCCAAATGCAAGCGGACCGGTTCATTTTGAGAAATGAGCTGATGGGATTCAAGCTCTGAGACTAGATCGCGCTGAGGATCTATTTTAAGCGTATTTCCTATCAAGGGGCAGTTAAGAAGAACAATTCCTAAAACAAGGGAAGCGCAAGCATGCATAAGCCGACCTAAAATGAATAAATCAAAGGAACAGTAAATCGGCTTACTGGATATTACTCAATATTTAAAACAAAAAAACAGGATGATAGGATAGCCAGGATAAAAAAAGACTTTCTACGGTTCTTTTGTTTCCTTTGGAAAATGGGTGGCGATAAGCCTTCTAAAGAATTCGTCCGGATCGATCTCTTTCATGGTATCAGCCTTTTCTTTGGCTTCCTTATCGCTTAGGATTGTTTGATCGTTCAGGAAGGCTTCAAGCTGGATGGAGGCGATGAGGGGATTGAATTCCTGGTTGTTCGCTTGCGCGCGATGGTACCAGACGCAGACGTTGGGAATTCCCAATTTGTCCAGCGTGCTTTCGACTGATTTGTTCTCTTCCAGTTTATCGTCGATGAAGACGACCTTCGTGGGACGGTATCCCGTATCCTGGAACAGCTTTTCCAAGAAAGGCCCTTTTTTTGTCCCGCTGGTTAAAAAGACCCCATGGTACAAAACGGTAGGATCGATCGATTGGAACGGTTTTGGAACTGCGGTGTCCGTGAAATCAATTTCGATGCTATCCAGCTGCTTGACAGACATTTGGCCGATCCCTTCCATAGGAGTCGAATACCACATGCTGTAGCCGCGTCCGGTAAGGCAGAACACAGCGACATGCTTGTCTTGCAGGCTCTCGATGAGCGGGACCAGGTCGGGCTCGACCGGCTTGACGGGAATGTTTTGCGCGGCTGCATGGGCCATGACATCGTGGGGATTTGCCGGCGCTTTGGTATCATAATCGGAAGCGATCTGAGCGCGGACATATTGCCGCCATGCGCCTGTTCCCAAACTAATGGACGAATCGGTCAGCGTGTCGTCCATATCGAACAAGACCAAGGTATCTTCATCGATCTCTTCAAGAATATCCTTGATCTCATTTGTCTCAATGATCTTAGCGTTCAAAACAAAGGGGAAGGATAGCAAGGCTGCAAATGAAAAAATGATTTTCTTGAACATAGGTGTATCCAATATTTTTGTGAAACCTGGATATCATTTTAGCACAAAATGAAGATCCATCGCAACTTCTCGTTGTGCGAATTGCAAAGCATGTCATTTTATAAGTTGTTTAAAATAAACGAAATAGGAATGTCATCTGGTCTAGGCCTTCTTGAGTAGAAGGCCAAGACTGATTAGTTCAAAAAACTACTTTGCCGGAGATGTGGGAGTTGGAACGTATTGTTTGTCAGCGCTGGGTTCTGGAGGAGTAATTGGAATTTGAGAAGGGGAGTTTTGATCTGGCGAGTTTGGCGCAGGCGCTGGATTTACGTCGTCGGCCAAGCTAGGGGTGACTGCTTCTTCGCCGGGAAAATACTCTTTAGCGCAGATCTTTTTATCGGGCGTTTCTGCATTTAATGAAAGAGCTGAGCTGCAGACTAACAACGTCAGAAAGAAATCGAATTTTTTCATGGGAAACCCTTTGCTTTTGTTCTGATTCGATTAAGGGGATGGGAAATATTCCTTGTCGCTTTTTGGAGCGCCAGAGGATTTAGAAGAAGGAACATACTCTTTATCGCCCGAAGGATTTGCTGGAGTTGTCGATGGATTCGTTGTTCCATCGCCGCCTGA
>JAFEGF010000198.1 GCA_018240225.1 Verrucomicrobiota bacterium | reverse complement strand
ATGATGCAAGCGCTTGAGAAACAATTCCTCAAAAACGGAAATCCTCTTGTTGATAATGTACACCAGCTTTTTGCCCGATTTACTCAATTACTAAGATCTGAGATTCGACTAACTCAGCTTCCAGGAGAAGTGTTCCAAGTCACCGAAGCACACTTGATCACTCTGCAAACTCGCCTGCAAAAACACTACGAAGACGAAGCTTTAGGGACCATTTGGAATCTACATTTGGTGGGAATATTTAATCAACAAGGAGCATTTCTACATGTTGCACGTCCAAATGGAGTTCAGGAAATCCGAGCTTGGCTAAACGATCCTGCTAATAAAGAGAGGATTCAACAAGTAACGCACCTAGACTTCACATATTCAAGACTTAAAGCTCTTCCTTCTGAAATTGGACTCTTCACAGGACTGCAACAGCTTTCCCTTTCCCGCAACAAGTTAAGCTCTCTTCCTGAGTCTTTCGGCAATCTTCAGGCTTTAACTAAGCTTGACCTTCGCAACAACCAGTTAAGCTCTCTTCCTGAGTCTTTCGGCAATCTTCAAGCTTTAAACCGGCTTCACCTTTCCAACAACCAGCTAAGCTCTCTTCCTGAGTCTCTTGGCAATCTTCAAGCTTTAAGATGGCTTGACCTTGAGTACAACCAGCTAAGCTCTCTTCCTGATTCGTTCGGCAATCTGAGCGTCTTAACTAAATTTTACCTTCGCAACAACCAGTTAAGCTCTCTTCCTGATTCGTTCGGCAATCTTCAGGCTTTAACTGAGCTTGACCTTCGCAACAACCAGTTAAGCTCTCTTCCTGATTCGTTCGGCAATCTTCAAGCTTTAAGATGGCTTTCCCTTTCTGACAACCAGTTAAGCTCTCTTCCTGATTCGTTCGGCAATCTTCAGGCTTTAAGATGGCTTTACCTTTCTGACAACCAGTTAAGCTATCTTCCTGAGTCTCTTGGCAATCTTCAGGCTTTAAACCAGCTTCACCTTTACAACAACCAGTTAAGCTATCTTCCTGAATCTCTTGGCAATCTTCAGGCTTTAACTTATCTTCACCTTTCCCACAACCAGTTAAGCTATCTTCCTAAGTCTCTTGGCAATCTTCAGGCTTTAACTGAGCTTCACCTTTACAACAACCAGTTAAGCTATCTTCCTGAGTCTCTTGGCAATCTTCAGGCTTTAACAGGGCTTTCCCTTTCCAACAACCAATTATCCTATCTTCCTGATTCGTTCGGCAATCTAAGCGCTTTAACTAGGCTTTTCCTTAATGGTAATCCATCGATGTTGTTTTCAGATAAAGAACGCAATAAAATTTGGGACTCCCGAACATATCTTGCTCTATTAGAGTCGCAAAAAAAATATACTCCGCAATGTCCTTTAGCAACTCTATTCCATGCCATCATCTCTAATAAATCCGTCGACGAAATCCAACAAGCTTACAATCAGCTTTCCTGGGAAATGCAGGAACGAATTGTCGCTCTTGCACGCCAGGATCTAAATGGCTCGCGATCTGTTCAGCCAACAGCTGCAAGCTCATCTTCTGATCCTAGCCCAAACCAAGACGACTTATTTGTAGCAAATCTACTCTATACCATCATCTCTAACAAACCCATCGAAGAAATCCAACAAGCTTACGGTCTGCTTTCCCAGGAAATGCAGCAACAGGTCGCCGATGTAGCAAGTGAGGATCTAAATGGCTCACAATCTCCGCAGTCAACAGCTGCAAGCAGCTCTTCATCAAGCTCATCTTCTGATCCTAGTCCAAGCCAAGGGGACTTGTTTGCCGATATGGGCCTCTTTGCGCGTTCTGTCAGGAAGGCTACTGATGGACTCTATGACTCGTTAGGTCTCGATCAGAAGAACTTAGTTCACTACCACATTTGGGATCTGGCGGGAAGGCCTGAAACAGACGATCCGCAGTGGGGCGAACACCATGCGTTCGACCATGGGCTCCGCTTCGTCGATGCTCTTGAGAGAGCCGCAATGAACTGATTATAAAAGTTAATAAGGGAGGAGTATCTTACTAACCCACTGATCAAATAGGTGACATAGTGACAGCCGTCACCAGATACTCCTCTCATGTTGAAAAGATGGTCTTATTGAGATCGGTTCAAAGTTGAAAAATACGGTTGAGCGTATCCTTTTGATTTGAGGCAAAACCATGATCATCTCCGCCATGGTGGATGCGGAAGGTGACTCCGCCGGAAGGCCCATCGGCCCTCTTAAAGTGCAATTTGGGATGAGATCCCGCAATATTTTGATGAAGGGTTGCACCCAATGCATTGGCCTTTTTTTGCAGCAAGTTCATGGCAAATGCGGTGAAGTCTTTTGCTTTCATCGGATAGCCCTTATAGATGGAATCGACTTGCTGTTGGTCCTCGAAATCAAGGGTAAACAGGGTATGGCTCCTCTCTTCTTTAGTTTTTCTCTCGAGGGCCTCAGCTTCCAACTTTCGTTGTTTGTATTCAAAAGCCTCTCTACGGCGCGCCTTTTCCACTTCCTTTTCCATTAAGCGCTGCCGCCTATCAACTTCTTCCTGTTGTTTTAAAGAGAGAGGCTCTATGTCGCTTGAAGCCTTGACAGGATCGGAAGGCTCGTCTGAAACAACTGCCTTCATTGGAAAATCGATTGGAATTTCAACAGGCGCGGAGGAGCTAGCAAAGACTTCATCTTCCTTAACGGCCTTTTTTGGCGAATGCAAAGGCAGAGCAATAGAGGATGGCGACGAATTAGCAGGAAGGGAAGGAGGCTGCAGAGCTTGTAGAAATTGGGTCCTTACAGATGCGTACAGTTTTTCTGCGACAACGTCGGGCGATACTGTATAATCCCCTTCTAGGGTTAATTCAGCGTTACCTTCCATAGATAGTGTTACCAACTCTTCCTCAGAAAACGTGCAGTTCATTTTCTCGGCTACAAAAGCGATCTCCTTGGAGTAACCAACGGGATCCTTCTTAAGTATATCAAGAAGACCGGCCAGCACCCAGAGCTTATCTGAGGAGCTTTTAGGCGGCACAAGTTCAAAAACAACGTGGGAATCGGGTTTAGCTATGAATGGAGCTGTGATCTCTTTCTGAAAAACTTCAAACATCAGCTCAGCTTGATTTTTAACATTCTCGAGCTCAATCTGTTCGACATGCTCGGAGAGATCGGTAATCCAGGGCGAGTTTTGACGGAAGCGCTCCATTTTCAATGGCGACTGTCTGAGATCGATATCGAAGGTGAAAGTGACAGCATTTCGTTGATCGTGGGATAATTCACGAGGACCTGTGCAGAGGACGATATTTACCTTTACGATCTTTGTAAGATCTCCCTCAGCCTCAGGCCGGATGCCAGCTTCAACGACCACGGAAGGACGGTTAAATGGTTGATTGCTTTTATCAAGGATCAGTTTTTTCGTATGATTAGTATTGAATTGAACGATCCGGATGTCAGTATCTGGAAATGCATTACAATCGCCGACTCGCCATCCCATGGCTGTTTTGAAGCAGCATAGTCGTTTATTTTTGGCAACCTCATGATCTGCAGAATTGGGCAACGCAAAGGAAAAAAATGTGCTTCCTTGAAGCTTGGGTTGATGGGCAGCCATTTTTTCAACAACGCAATCCATCAATTTCAGAAAGACCTTTTCAACTGGATCATCCTGAGAAAATGCAACAATCTTATGAAGCCGATAAAGCGAAAGAAGAATCTTGGAATGCCTGCTTCTATCTTCCCAAAAAGCAGGATGCATCATATGGTGAAATTCCGAGACAAAATGATCTTGATGCGTCGATTGTCTCATGAACAAAGATCCGGTTTCATCGAAACCGATTTCCACTTCCTTATCCCCTGTTTCAAAAAAAAAGCGATCGTAAGCCCATGCATCATCTCGTGACAACTTAAGAAGAATGCTCTGTTCTTTACCTTCTAAACCCTCATAAAATCGATCTCTCCAGACTTTAATTAAAGCAAGAGGAACACCCTTGTGAAAAATTTCAACATTACTAAGAGAGAGGATCTCCTCCAACGGATCAGAGTGATCAAAACTTGATGAAGCAATTTGACTGGGAGCGATCTGAAAAGGCAATATGTGGGAATCTAATTGCAGAGTAGAAAAAATTTGAGGAATATTATAAGCCATAAAGCACCTAAATAAAATGGTGGGATATGTTATCAAAACAGAGCTTATTAACAATTAAAAAGATAAATTTTACATGAAAAGATACTGCTATTTTGGAAGTGTTCGAAAGCCAACTTAAGGAAGGAAGCGGGAGCGCTCGTTTTCGGTAAACGAGGAGTGTTGAGAGGATTTAAGGCTGTGGCGATGATGGGCGATAAGGCGGTAGGCCAGGTCGGGAACAAAAGGGATCCAGCATAGCCAGCCGAGCAGCTTCC
>JAFEGF010000197.1 GCA_018240225.1 Verrucomicrobiota bacterium | reverse complement strand
GCGGCAGGACCGATCGCCCTGCGCGATTCGATCGTGTTCGGGACATTTTTTGGTGGAAGGCGGGTCCTTGAAAACCAGCTTGAGCCTTATGTGCCCCACGTTGGACTAAAAGAGGGGATAGCCAGCATTGCGACAGGAATTTTTGCAGGGGCTATCAGCACACCGGCAGCCCGCATCAATGTCCTGATGCAAGGCGATGTGCAAGGGACATATCCAACCATGGCGCGCACATTGCAGACCGTCGTCAAACAAGAAGGCGTCCAAAGCTTGTTCAAAGGAGCTGCCGCCCGTTCTGGTTTCATGGGAGGGTACTACCTCACTTTAGCGATCGGGTACAAAATGCTGCGCAACAACCTTCCGGGCATTTTTTATCAAAACACGGCATCTCATTTGTAGTGTTGTTGAGCCGGCGTTTGCGCCGGCTCAATTTCTTCAACTCGACTTTGCAACTTTTTAGGACCCTAAAAAGTTGCAAAATCGAGTTGAAGAGAGCTTTCATTTTTGTCTGCATCGTTTCAAATATTAATTGAATTTTTGGAGGACATAGAATTAAATCTGTATTTGTACTGGTCTCGACTTTGCACATTTTTGGATCTGGCCGGTTCGCGCTTTAGGACGCTTCACCTGCTCTGCACTGCGAAGCTTTAGCGAAGCTTCTTCGTGTCTCCGCAGCCGCCTCCATCATTTTGAAAAGGAAAAACATGTTCCATAACCGATATTCAATGGCTTCTCTTTCTCAAGGAACGATGGGAAAATATGTCCGTTCGCTGTTCTATTTTTCAGCGCTGTTGCAATCTTCTGCTCTCTTTGGAACAACGTATACTGTCAATAGCACGGCAGACACGAACACAGGCGCAGGAACAGCGGGAACCCTTCGCTATTGTATCAACCAAGCGAACAATGCAGCGGGGCCCAATACCATCCAATTCGGTACTGCCGGAACAATCATTCTGACGCAATCGTTGCCGCCGATCGGTTCGAATATTACTATCGTCGATGCGATGTCGAATGCCATTACAATTAACGGTACAAATGGCGGAAACTCTTACCAGCCTTTTTTTATTGCTCCCAATTCAACCGGATTCACTTTTCAAAATACCGGCGGCGGATCGATCGCCGTTCAAAATGCAGCTTCGATCGGCGGTAATGGAGGGCAGTCAGGAGGAGGCGGCGCATTAGGAGCTGGCGGCGGGCTATTTGTTGGCGAGAACAATACGGTTACATTGCAAGGAGTAAGCTTTTCCGGATGTTTTGCTCAAGGTGGAAATGGTGGGACCATCATTTTTTCTGGTAGCGGCGGCGGCGGTGGAATGAGCCAAGGCACCGGCGGAAACGGGAAAGCTAATGGAAGTGATGCGGGCGGCGGCGGCGGCGGTTATGGCGGTGTTGGAGGAAATGCTGGCTGTTGCGGCGGCGGTGGCGGCGGCGGAGGAGGATTGTTTTTAAGCGGAGGCAATGGAGGAGACGGCTGGGGGGAAGGGATTAATGGAGGCGGCGGCGGATCTGATGGCACTGCTGGGCAGAGTTCGTCTGCAAGCAATGGAGGAAATGATCTTGCAGGAAATCTTGGAGGAGCAGGCGGCTCGCCGGGAGTAAATGGCGGAAATGGGACAGGCAATAGCGGCGGCGGAGGAGGCGGCGGCGCAGCGAGCGGCGTAAACGCAGGCAATGGTGGAAATTCTCAAATGGGCGCTGGTGGAGGCGGGTCAAATTTAAGTCAGACTGCTAATGGCGGCAACGGGGGGAATTCGACAGGTTTGTTTGGCGGCGGCGGCGGCGGCGGATCTGGTATCCAAGTCGGTCCGGGATCGGGGGGAAATGGAGGATTTGCAGGAGGAGGCGGTGGCGGGGCTAGCGCGGATGTCAATGTTGATGGGCCAGGAGGAAATGGAGGATTTGGCGGCGGCGGCGGCGCGGTCAACGCTTTGAGTTCTAGTGGGGTGAGTACTGCAAACGTCGGCAATGGAGGATTTGGCGGCGGCGGAGGAGGAGGGCTCTACACGAGTTCTAGTTCAGGGAAGGGGGGATTCGGAGCATCGGACGGAAGTAGATTTGCAGGAGGAGAAGGGGGCGCAGGAGCTGCATTAGGCGGAACGATCTTCGTATCAAAAGGGGCTACGCTCAATATCATGGACTTTCCCTCATCGATTTCTTCCGGGATCTCCAAAGCAGGAACAGGGGGAAGAGGTACGGCTTTTGCCGCAGGGCCGGACATCTTTTTGATGTCGGGAGGTACGATCTCCTTTCAACAAGCAACTGCATTTACCATCAACACTTCGATCGCTAGCGACGGGGGAGCCGGCGGCGGTAGCGGCGGCGGACTCATCATGAACAATGCTTTGGGTTCCTTAACTTTAGGAGGGAGTAATACCTACACGGGCAGCACTACTTGTTCAGCAGGAACAATCAAGATTGGCCAAGATGCCAACCTTGGCGCCAGCGGCAATGGACTTACAATACAGAATGGAGGAAACTTCGAATTCATAGGTTCAACGACCTTGAACTCCTCTCGTGTTGTCACAATAGGTGCAGGCGGTGCCGGATTGATTGTTGATTCTGGAGTGAACGGCGCCATTGCAGGAACTGTGACGGGATCGGGTCTTCTAACGAAGACAGGCACTGGAACCCTTGGTCTGCAAAATGGGTCCAACAATTTTTCCGGAGGAATACAGATCAATCAAGGAACGGTGCAGGTTGCCAACGCCTCCCAGCAATCCAATCCGATGTCTTTGGGAACGGGAACGGTGACGCTGAACGGAGGGAATTTAGAAGTCCTTTCCAATTATGGGAACAACAATACGATCTCCAATGCCATTACTGTTTCTACTTCCGCCCAGATCCTATCCGATCTTCCCGCGGGCCAGAACCTCACCTTTTCAGCAGCGCCGGCTATCAATGCTGGGACGTTGACTATTGCCCAATCCGCTGCTAGCAATACCATTTTATCTGGCGGGACCTCTGGAGCTGGCAATTTATCGACCTCAGTCCCGGGACAAGTGGTGCTCCAAGCCGCAGCTGCCCACTCGGGAACTACGACCGTCCAATCGGGAACTCTTGCTGTTTCATCTACGGGCTCCATTACCAATTCGAGTTCTGTGCAAGTCAACTCCGGAGGGGTTTTTTCCGTTAACGGAAGCGTATCGCCGCCCGTTCAAGTGAACCTTGGCGCTATATTAAAAGGCTTAGGCCCTTTTGGAAATACGGTCACCGTCAATGGAACGATCGCACCTGGCAATTCGATCAACACAATGGTAGGGACGAACTTTATCCTGAATTCAGGATCGACATATGAGGCTGAGATCAGCAATACCACATCAGATCTGATCAGTGCGAGCGGGACAGTCACAATCAATGGCGCTAATCTCGTATTGATTCCTAGGAACTTTAGCGCTCCTGCCGTTTCCACCTATACGATCATTACTGCCGGATCTGTGGTCAATAATTCGCCGTTTGTTTTTACGAATCCTTTGGCGCGGTATGCATTCAATGTGGTCTATTCCGCCAACAGTGTCACGCTTGTGCTTAACAGCGGACCTTTCCCTTTTAATACGATCGTCACAAAGGGCAATGCAGGAAAAGTGGCCCAGTGTTTTGAAGTGCTTTACTTGCAAGATCATCCCGACCTTGCTGAGATTGTAACGATCCTTGAACTGCAAACAGTCGGTCAGATGACAAAATCGTTCAATGAAATGCAGCCAGCGAACGCTAACAACATCGCTTTTACAGAGGAAAATGTTGCCGAAAGGATCCGTCAACTCTACACGGAGCATTTCTTTGAGAAAGCCGTGAACAATTGCTACAGGGAAAAAGATTGGGACATTTGGGCCTCTCCCTTCCTTGAGAACGTCAGGCAGCATGGCAATGATAGCTTGCCAGGTTACCAAGACCGCTTTACCGGATTTACCGCTGCTCTCGATTATTATTTGAAAGACCACTGGATGTTCACCGGAGGTTTTTCCTTTGCTTCGACTGAGATGAAGGTTCCTGACGGAAGGACGAGAGCCGATTATTATACCTATGCGGGGTCTCTTGGCGCCTTATGGACCAATACCTCCTTTTTTGCCGATGCGGTTTTCTCATATCTCTACAGTCCGATCGATGCCAAAAGAAAGATGCATTTTTCGATCCATCACTTAGCCCATTCCGATACAGTTGATCGGACTGCTACCTATGACCAGAGTTCGAATCAGCTGCTGGGGCATATCGGCGGCGGGTATAACTTTAAGTTTAGAGAAGATAGGACGAGCTCCTTCAACCTCTATCCCTTTGCCAACCTCGATTACCAGTACCTGATGCAAGGCGGCTATTCTGAAAGCGGCGCCCACAGCTTAGATTTGAAGGTGCGGAGCAAACAATACGACCTGCTCCGT
>JAFEGF010000196.1 GCA_018240225.1 Verrucomicrobiota bacterium | reverse complement strand
ATGCAGGCAGGACCGAAGTCTGGGATGCCAGCAAAGCAAAAGCCAATTTTTGAACTACGATGTGTATATCTTCAAAATTTTCATTCCAATCGATAATAAATTCTTTCTTCTTCACCAAACCTCGCACACTTAATTTTAGATGTTTATTATTTAGACAAATAAGATGATCATACAATACAATAGATGTAATTACATTGAAATTAAGGAGAATAAAATGACAACTAATCCTTTACAAAGCACTACAGGTTACGCCACAGAAATGCTGCAGAATTGGCGAAATGATGCTGTAAGCCAAGCTCAGAATGCAAATGAAAGCTCAACCCTGACCTACGTTGCGGCAGAGGCCGGCTTTCTTGTTTTAGCTCTGGCTGGAGCTGTCGAAACTGTTTTTCGCTCCTTCATTTTCCTAAGCGTCGGCGGCATCTGGCTATGCCTTCCTCAGCAATGGGCCAATGATTGGAAAGCCGATTATGGCGCCCCCACTTTGGAAAACGCGCTGATGACCTCTTTTTATACCATGGGCAACTTTGTAGCCCTCATCGACAACTTCAAGGAAGACGAGGTCAAGCGGGACAACGTTTTCCACAAATGGTTCGATCCCGTCCAGGCCTACGTCAAACCTGCGATCGATCAATGCGTCGATAATGAATGGATTAGAAGAAACAACTAAATAAATTTTGCTTTTTCCTCCAAAACGCTGGGACAGGGAAACCTGTCCCTTTTTTTTACACCTATTCCATGACTCTAAAATTAAAATTTCTTGATTTATTAAAAATAAATGTTAGAGATTAAAATTAAAGAGCTACAATTAAGTATATGCACGGAGGCATGGAATGAAAAAAACGATAATAAAGTGTGCGATCGTTGGAGGAATCATTGTTTTTATTGTGAACTTTTTCGCATGGCGAGCAGTTCCTATGATGAAGCCAATGCATTTCCAAAATGAACAAGCAGTATCGGATACCATCAAGGAAAATGCTCCTTCGGACGGCGTCTACGTGATCCATCCTTCCGATAAGTCTAATGCTCCCTACTTCTATGGAACGGTTCAATACCAAAACAAGCATTGCCTAGGGATGACAATGGTCCTGTCCCTGATTGGACAGATCGTTATCGCAGGACTGATCACTTGGCTGCTTCTTAAGACAAAAGGACTCGGCTTCAATCAAAAAGTCGGTTTCATCACCATCGTCGGCGTGATCATCGCAATCAGCAGCGACTTTACCTACTTCAATTGGGCTGGATTTCCGCTTTCGATCACCCTTTTTAGTTTTGTCGAACAGATCGTCGCTTGGTTCATAGCCGGCTATGCGATGGCAAAACTCATGAAAAAGTAATTCTCAGCTACCTTAAAGCCGGGGGTTCTCCCCGGCTTCACACCTTAAGTTCCTTCAACTATGCGCTTCCGATCCTTTCCAAAGGGCGGCCTTGATGCTTTTCATCCACCAGCGCAAGAAACGCAAGTGGTTCTGCGCCATCCACCAAATAACAGCTTTGCTCCATCCAAAATGGATGAAGATGATCATCAGTGTTTCAACCAGATGGGAGATAATTTGACGAGGAGGCGCGAGGCGGTATTCAAAATCGGTCAACACCCTGCGCATGAAGCACTTTCTCATGATCGGTGCGCGATAAAAGCGGCAGATCAGATCAAAGCCTGCTTGCTGCCGGTAGCGGCAGTTGAAGGCGCCGATCGCACGCAGACTACTGTTTTTGAACCAATACGCCTGCAGGCTCATCGGGACTTTACCCCCCTTTAAATCCTCCTCTTCGATCTGTTTTAAGATGATCTGAGGAGGAGAATACTGGTGGCGGGCAAGGTAGGCTGTATAGAGCAGATCGGGATCTGCCTGCGAATCGATAAACTGCTTAACAAATGTGAAAGCATGCTTCGATATATAAAATTCTCCGGGGATCAGGATATGGACATACTCCCCTTTGGCAAGCGAAATCCCTTTGTTCATCATCGCAAACAAGTTCTTGTCGAGCGCCGAGTAGATCCGCGTAATCCGGTTCCGATAGGCCTGGAACACATCGTGAGTGTGCGCCTTGGACTGACCGTCGATGATGATAATCTCAAAAGCATCAAATGCTTGCTCCACAATGCTGTCGAGGGTAAACGGCAGCAAGTACGCTGTTTGGTCGGTCACCGGAACGATCACGGTAAAATAAGGTTTTGCATCCTGAGAAAACGGCATTGCTCTCCTCAATTTCTTGCCATTAAGGTACCCCTCCCTCCAAATACTTGCAATACCTCCCTGGACAACAGTTCCAATAAAACTGTCGAGGTAAAACCTTTTTATTTGCACTATAGAGAACCGTCAGGTTGTGAAAAATATGCTCTCGAGATAAACTCTATTCTTAAATTCAACTTACCACCTTAAGAGACCTATGCTCACATTCCAAGAAATCATCAGCCGCCTCACCCAGTTTTGGGAAGAAAAGCAATGCATCATCCATCAAGGCCATGATCTCGAGGTGGGGGCAGGGACATTCAACCCAGCGACTTTCTTACGGTGCCTAGGACCTGAGCCTTACCGCACAGCCTACGTCGAACCATCGCGCCGTCCCAAAGACGCCCGCTTTGGCGAAAACCCCAACCGGATCCAGCTGTTCCATCAGTACCAAGTGATCATGAAGCCCTCTCCCCCTGATATTCAGCAAGTCTACTTGGACTCCTTGAAAGCGCTCGGCCTCGACCTGAAAAAACACGATATCCGCTTCGTCCACGACGACTGGGAAGGTCCAACGCTTGGAGCATGGGGCCTTGGATGGGAGGTCTGGTGCGACGGGATGGAAATTACCCAGTTCACCTATTTTCAAGCGATCGGAAGCATGCCGTTGAAACCAATCAGCGCTGAATTGACCTACGGTCTGGAAAGGCTTGCCATGTTCATCCAGAACAAAGACAGCATCTTCGACGTGAAATGGAACGATACCTTGACCTTCCGCGACATCATCCACCGCAGTGAAGTAGAGTGGAGCTCCTACAACTTCACGGAAGCCTCGACACAGATGTGGTTCAAGCATTTTGAAGACTTCGAAAAAGAGGCCAAGACCCTCATCTCCCGCCATCTTCCCCTGCCGGCCTACGACTTTGTGATGAAGGCCTCTCATGCGTTCAACATCCTCGATGCCAGAGGCGTCATCTCTGTGACCGAAAGGACAGGCTACATCACCCGCATCCGGGAGCTCGCCCGCCTTGTCGCAATGGAGTATGTCTCGACGCGCGAGAAGATGAAATTCCCCTTGCTGGCCTTCGAAAAGAAAAAACCTGTCCGCAAGCCTATCGCGCTAAAGACAATCGTCAAGTTCGATCCGAAAAAACGGCACGACTTCCTACTCGAGATCGGTTCTGAGCAGCTTCCTGCGACTTTTGTCCCGATCGGCTGCACTAACCTTGAAAAAGCGGTGCGACGCTTGCTCGACGAAAAATCGTTAAGCTATCAAAGCGTCCAGACCTACGGCACGCCGCAGCGCCTTGCCATCTTTGTCAAAGGCCTTATCGAAGGGACAGAATCGAAACTGATCGAAAGAAAAGGGCCGGCCATCGCAGCAGCCTTCCATCCCGATGGGAAGCCAACGCCGCAGGGCGCAGGCTTTTTAAAAGCGATCAAAAAAGATGCCGTTACCCTCTCCGATATCCGCAAAGGCAAAGTCAAAGAACTCAAGATCGGCATCATCAAAGAGGTCGAATACCTCTTTGCGACCATCGAAGAAAAAGGGGAGCCTGCCTTCAATCTCCTCGCAGAGGCCCTTCCCAACCTGATCGTCAACCTCGACTTCCCCAAAAAAATGCGCTGGGGCGATCTTGACATCAGCTACGCGCGCCCCCTCCATTGGATCGTCGCCCTATTCGGCGAAAAAGTCATCCCCTTCCAAGTTGGAGACATCGTCTCTAACAGACTCTCCCGCGGCCATGCCCAATTAAAGCCCAAAGAGTTCCCTTTGAAAGCGCCTAAAGATTACCTTCCTGCCTTAAAGAAGCACTATGTCCTTGCCGATATCGAGCAGAGGAAAAAATCGATCGTTACACAGCTCCGCACCCTTGAAAAACGGTTAAAAGGAAAAATCCTCGAAGAGAACAAGGTCCTTGCCCAAGTCCTCCATCTGTGCGAGTGGCCAAAGCTGACCCATGCCACTTTCGATCCCCTTTATCTCAGGGCTCCCAAAGAAGTCTTGATCTCTGAGATGGTGGAACACCAAAAGTACTTTCCGATCTCCGATAAAGAAGGCAGCTTGAAGAACTTCTTCATCATCACAGCGGACAACACACCGAACGATCTGATCCGCAAAGGGAACCAAAAAGTCCTCTCCGCCCGCCTTTCCGACGGCGTCTTCCTCTATGAGCAAGACCTCCAACTCCCTCTGGAAAAGTTCAATGAAAAGCTCCAGGAGATGACCTACCA
>JAFEGF010000195.1 GCA_018240225.1 Verrucomicrobiota bacterium | reverse complement strand
AGCTGCGCATACGTCCTGCTTCTGGGACTTTAAAATAAGGGCGCAAAAGCCAAAAGCGCTTATACGATTGAAGTGTCAGCAGTATATGCAAGAGGTCTATAAGATTTCACGTGTGAGAACAAGTCCGGTAGCTTTATCGGATCCGGCAATCTGGCTTTTTCGAGGGATCTGCTTGCGGAACGATAGGAACGGTTCGAGTTGTGTAATAAGGTTGGCTAAAGCGGCATCTTGCAAAAGCAGTTCCTGAAGGTCCTCTTTCGAAGAGAGGTACCGCTTGCCCGTCGCGTCCCACTGTCTTTTTTCTTCCGCTAGAAGTTTGTCCGTAATTTTAGACCCGAAAGCAGCTTGCAGCAAAGGGGCGGACGCAAAGCAAAAATGGATCGCGTTTTCCTTTTTTTCTGTTCTCATGCTCAAGAAGTTGCCTAAAGGAGCAATCCCCTTTTTTTTTGCACCTAGTTCGAACTGGTTTGTTCCTTTGAGCATCTTGTAGTAGGTTGCTTGCAAAGCACTATCATCGGGAAACAAGTCGGTAAGCCGTTCTCTTTGAGAGTTTTTTTTTCCTTTGGCAATCATCGCATCCAATATGGCCTTTTCCCATCCTTTTTGAGCTTTTTCCGGAAGAAGAACAGACCCTTCGTACAGCGTCCGGATCAATTCAGCTGCAATCGGGTACAGAGGGTGGTGGTGGACATCGATCACGGTATCGTCAAATAGCGCAGAGATGTTCAGTTTCGATTCTTCGAGAGGAGGTGAGATGGCCCGCATCGAATAATAGGCTGGCTTTGTTTTCTTAACTCCGTTTGATTTGGAACGATTGACATGGGCCTTGGACGCATAGGAGCGTAGGGCCAGTCGATTGTGCAGCTGCGTCTCAATGCGGAATGCGGCGCCGATGCTCCGTTCTGCAATCGTTATCGACCGGGACTCTTTGAAGAAGGTCATGCTTAAACAAGAGAAGACAATGATGAATCCAATGATCAAGGGCAAGATGTTCATGGGCTCGAGACCATTATTTCATAGGTGATAGGAGTATCTTGAGGAAAGAAGAAAGCGCTCTGCAGCACTTCTTTAGGCTGGTCGGAAAACGACCAGCTGATTTTAAAGAAGGGTGGGAAGGGATCTTCTTTTTTCCAATCGCTTCGCCACTCTTTTTTCTTGGGATCGAAAAAATTCAAGCAAAGCCCCTCCGTATTTTCAAGAAGGACCTCATTGCGGGCACCTCCATTTGCCCCCCAGCTGGCAAGACAGAGCTCCCGGTTTGCATTGAGGTAGAACATTCCCATCGCATCGCCGCAAAATTCCTGGCTGCGATCGACCCCGTTATTAAAAGTGAAGATCAGGCATGTTCCAATAGCTTGCGGATGGACTCCTGTGTAAAAGCTAGGCATTTCCGCAGCGGATGTTTTGGCAAAAAGATGGACGAGCCTCTGCCGCATCAGCTCGACAGACAAACTGCTTTTTTTAAGCTCTTGGGCGGCGATCCTTTTTTTTGAGGCCTGGTAATAGGTCGTCATTAGCGCAGAAATGAGGATGGCTGCCAAAGATAAGGCGATCATCACTTCAAGAAGGGTTAGAGAAAAGCGCTTAGTTCGAGTTAACATATTTTTTAAGAGGCGGCATAGGATTACAGGAAAGTTACAAAACTTCCTCTGAAATAACTACGATAAGCAGAGCCTCTTAAAAAAACAATCAACTTGAGGCAGTTTTGCAATTGCCTCATCTCGATCTGGTTGCAAAGTTTATTTAGAACTTTGCAACCATCCCTTCTTTATTAGGCCTTGTGAGCGGGTTATGCATGAGGTCTATTTTTTTAAGAATCGTCGATGAGGCTTGAGGGCGAACCATGCTAAAGCGATCCCTAAGATGAGATAGATCGCCAGGCTCGCTCCATCAGGCAGCAGCGCGTTGGCTGTTGCAGGAATAATTCCAAGCACTGTCAGTAAAGCGATCACAACGCCTGTGACTGCATCTCCAGCAACAAGTCCGGATGCGCCAAGGACTCCTCGTTGTGAGGCGGATGGGTTTTTCTCATACCGCTTGACGATCAGCGATGCAATGCCGCCGATCATGGTTGCTGTGCTCAACGAAAGAGGGAGGTAGAGGCCTAATGCAAAGGGGAGGATAGGCAGCTTTAACAGCTCTAAGATCAGTCCGATGATGACTCCAACGATCACAAGGGTAAATGGAATGTCTCCGCTGATCACCCCTTTAGCGATCAACGCCATCATGGTGCCTTGCGGCGCCGGCATTTGCGCCGAGCCGAAGCCATAGGCTTTATCGAGCAGATACAGAGTCCCTCCGATTGCAAGGGAAGGGAGGATGATCCCAATGATCTCGCCGATCTGCTGAAGTCTAGGAGTTGCGCCGAGCAAGAACCCTGTTTTTAGGTCCTGCGATGTCGTGCCGGCTAAAGCGATTGCGACGTTAGCAACAACGCTCATTGTCAAAGCGGCAATCAGGAAGATCCTTTCCGTCCATCCTAAGGAAACAAAGATAAGGCAGGTGACGAGCAAAGTCGTGATGGTCATTCCTGAAACGGGGTTCGATGTGCTTCCCACGATCCCAACAGTCAGCGAGGTAACCGCAACAAAGAAAAAACCTAAAATGACCAGAAGGACAATCGTTAAAAAGTTCATTGGCAACCCAGGAAACAGCCACAGCGTCAAGATGATGGCAATGGAGCCGATCAATAGCCACCGCAAAGAAATGTCCCGGTCGGTCCTTAAAGCGGCTGTTCTAAAGTTAAGCCCTTGAAAGAGTTCATCAAATCCGATCCGCAGCGTTTTGCTGATCAGCGGAGCGATCTTGAACAGGCTGAGCAAGCCTCCCACAGCGACCGTTCCGGCGCCAATGTAGCGGATGTAATTCGACCAAATATCGTCTGTTGACATCTGCATGATGGGGACAGTTGCAGGATAAATAATCGATTCTGTATTCGCTGCGAACAATCTGATCAAGGGAATGATCACCCACCAGCCGAGAGCTCCGCCAGCTAACAGCAGGCCGGAAATCCGAGGCCCGATCAAATAACCGACTCCGAGCAGCGCAGGAGTGCAGTCCATGCTGAACTCTGAGCGTTGGAATGGCGCAATGATCCAAGAAGGAACCTCTTTAAAAAAATAGAAGGCGCTGGAACAGAGCTTATGGACAACGCCGATGATGATCCCTAAAAATGCCATTAAGGCTTTTGAGCGGGAAGATTCTCCCGATTTAAGGATCTCGGCGCATGCCGTCCCTTCAGGAAAGGGGAGTTTTCCATGTTCTTGGACGATGATGTAGCGGCGCATAGGGATCATGAAGAGCACCCCTAAAACACCTCCAAGCGCAGAGAGAAGGAAGATTCGGCTTGGCGCGGGGCGTTCTCCTAATAAAAAGAGGGCAGGAACAGTGAAGATGACGCCGGCAGCCAATCCCTCGCCGACCGATGCGATCGTTTGAACGAGGTTGTTTTCCAAGATCGAAACGCCTCGAAAGAATGTCCTCAGGATCGCCATGGAGAGCACAGCAGCAGGGATCGACGCGGAAACTGTTGTCCCTACCTTCAGACCCAAATAGGCGTTTCCGATTCCGAAGATCAGCCCAAGGATCATTCCTAGGATCACAGCGCGGAAGGTAAACTCGGGGGTTTTCGTATCTTTGCTTGCAATGTATGGCTTATGAACAGACATAGCTCTCCAAAAAATGAGATTTTCGCTCAATCTCAACATGCAAATAAAAAAAATTTTATTCTAGTTTTTTATTTGTCTAGGAGGCCCGGCCATTGTCTGATCGGTAGCCGTTTTTGCGCTTTAAGCTGCATCGGGAATTTCAACTTCGCCGATAGATGGTTTACCCGGAACTTGTGTGCAGATCGTAATATGGAAGTCATGACCTTTGAGCTTCGGCGAAAGGCCGTAGTGGGTCCGCAAGTTTTCCAGCTCTGGACAAGAGACTGCCAGCAGCCACAGTTTTTTCATTTTTCCATCTTTGCTGACCTTCACAGTACGAAGATTAATGACTGAAAACGTAAACTCTTGTCCGAGCTCCTTGATTTCCCAAATCTCATTGTCTATGAGCTCATTCTCATAGATCACGCTGATGTGCGGGCCAATTCCTTTCTTGCTTGTGCAATGGCGTGGAGGCACTAGATTTCCTGGAGCTTCAATGAGAGGAAGGATTTCAGCAATGTAGCCTCTAGATACTTCAACATAGAGATACCCATTGTCTTTTTGCTTTAATGTCCCCTTATGCTCCAACTGAAGGGCTTTCTCCATTGCTGGATATTGATATTCGATCTGATAATCGGATGTAAACGAAACCGAAACGGAAAAGGCTGCAAGAAGCGCAGCAATGATAAATTTTCGGAACCACATATAATACTCCTGTAATCCTCAATGATAGGCGGTTTCTCGTGCCTTAGAAGCTGTTTTATAACTCCACTTTCGGTCTTTGGAGTCTTTTCGCGATCTT
>JAFEGF010000194.1 GCA_018240225.1 Verrucomicrobiota bacterium | reverse complement strand
TCAAAGATCGCTAAAAGGATCCAAAGACCGATGGCATGGTTATAGAACAGCTTCTAACTGAATTTAATTTCACCTGAGGAAATGAGAGCCACTTTTCCATCTGCGAGTTCGAGGTTCAAACGGCCATCGGAGGAGATCGAATGGCAAATACCTTTGATCGGCTGCAACCCGTCGTGGCATGTGATAAGCTGCCCTTTGTAGGCGAGCAATTGTTCATATAGCGTTAAGAATGGAGCAAACCCTTTATTTTGCAGCATCTCAAGGTCTTTAAAGAACTGTTTGAGGAGGGATTCGAGAATCTGTTCGACAGCCCAAGTCTGTCCGCTGAGCTGGGCAAGGGAGGTGGCGGGCTGATCAATGCTGTCCAGAAGCTCTTTGGACATATTGACATTGAGGCCAATCCCGAGGACGATCCCGATCCGGTCTTCAAACGTTACCGCTTCTGTAAGGATCCCTGCGACTTTTTTTCCGCAAAGGAGGATGTCATTGGGCCACTTGATCTGAGGAGCAAAGCCTTTTTTCTTCAGCATCGTAGCGCAGGAAAGGGAAAGGACTTGTCCCAAGTTCGATAGGTAAGGGCAATTGCGGGGCAGGCAAAAATAGATCGAAGCGTAGATATTCTCTCCTCTTGGAGAAACCCACTTTCTGAACCAGCGGCCGCGGCCGGCAGTCTGTTCTAAAGCGGTGATGCAGGTGAACTGATTAGGATCAAGGGTATGGGCGTTGGCTTTAGCCCAGTTGTTCGTCGAATCGATCGTATCGAAGTGGATGTAGCAAATATTTTTTAAATTGCCCATGATTTCCTTAATAGAACACCTTATCTTCAAAAGGTCATGCTTATACATACCGCCATTCAAAAATGGCTTTTTGTTTTGTCTAACTGGCCTCAGAGCGCCAGCTTTGCCAAATTCCAATTTTTGAATTACGATGTGTATAGCATAATAGCAGGTGGATCCAGTATAATACAGAATTGATAAGAATCCACTTTTTTTAATCGCCGGGCTGGATTCGATCAGAAATTATAAAAAATTTTTGCAGTTTTTGAATAAGTTATTGATGGGCGGGCTGTAGTACATGTGGGACCATAGATATTTGACGCGGATCGATTTCCGCACGCTGCCGATATTGATCCTCCTCATGGTCATCAGCATCCTGGTTATTTCAGCGACCACTTTCGATATCACAGATCCCAGCGATGAGACCCTCTTCACGCCGATGGCCAAAAGCCAGATCCGCTGGTTTGGGATCGGCTGGGTCTTTTACCTGTTCTTCGCCGGACTAGACTACCGCTATTTAAAAAAATGGACATGGGTCCTCTATGCAGGGATGATTGTCATGCTCTTCGGGCTTTTCTTTGTGCCCGCAATCCAAAATGTCCATCGATGGTATCGGATCCCTGGGATTAACTTTGCCTTTCAGCCCTCGGAATATGCCAAGCTGATCATTGTGATGACCTTGAGCCTCTTTTTGGAGAACAAAGCGACAGAGATCTATCAAAAAAGGGCGACGCTTAAGGCGATCTTGATCGTCATGGTTCCCTTTTTATTGATCTTGAAGCAGCCTGACCTTGGAACATCCCTCGTTTTATATCCCATTGCTTTAGTGATGTTCTACTTCGGCGGGATCAGCAAAAAGGTCATTTATGCCATGAGCGGAATGGCCGTCTGCGGCCTTATCTTTGTCAGCATGATGTTCCTTGGCTTTATCTCTCACGATGAGTTCAGACCTTATGCGACAAAAGTGATCAAAGAGTACCAATATGAGAGGTTGAATCCGAACACCTACCATCAAAAAGCATCGCAGACTGCCATTGCCCTTGGCGGGCTCACCGGCAGCGGATGGCATAAGAGCGAATTCACCGGAAGGCAATGGCTTCCGGCGGCCCATACCGATTCGGTCTTTGCATCCTATAGCGAAGAATTTGGGCTCATCGGCGTGTTTTTCCTGATGCTCTTTTTTTTCGGTTTGATCTATTTTAGTTTTCAGATAACGGCTGTGGCCAAAGACCGTTTCGGGCGGCTCCTGTCGGCCGGGATTACCACCTATTTGGCAATGCACATGATTGTCAGCATGGCCATGATGTGCGGATTTTTGCCGATTACCGGAGTGCCCTTGATGTTGATCACATATGGAGGCTCTTCCGTCTTGTCGACAATGACCGCTTTAGGCATTTTACAAAGCATCTATAGCAGAAGGTTTATGTTCTAATGTTTAACCATCCTTTTCTTTTAACTCCCAGCTCTTGGCTCGGCCAGGGCCGTATCCAGTTGAACATGGTGGCTGAAGAACTCTCCTTCGTCACGAAATGGAGTGTCGGCGGCCCCGACTCGGACGGGCGGATCGAATGCGTTCAAGAGATCCAGGTCAAAGGCTTGTCCGATGTGATGCACAACCAGTTCAATATTTTTGACTTGAACTCCGGAGAATTTCAGATCGAGCTTGAAAACGACGCTTTAGGCAAGATCACCGGAAAAGGACTGATCAACGAGAAGATCATCGCCTGGGAGTTCCGGATCGAAGAAATGGGCTTTGAAGGCTTTGAACTCTATGAAAAACAAGACGAGCAGAACTACCTGATGCGCGCCGAATATGCGACAGCCGACCAATTCCGCACACTGATCCAAGGGAAAGTCTGGAAGCAAATGGAACAAAAAAAGGACAACGGAAAAACATGAAAAAAACGCTAACGATCTTCGCTCTGATGCTTCTGACAGCCTGCTTTTCCCGATCAGCTGCAATGACAGGGGAGAACTTCGATAATATTCAAATAGGGACCTCGATTGCTTCTGTTCAAAGCCAGGTGGGCAAACCGTACAAGATCCATTCGAAAGGGGGCAATAAAGAGGAATATGAATATATCGAACGGATCGATATGGGCCAGTGCCTCGTTTCGGAAAACCACTATTTTCTCATCGTTGTCAACGGTCAAGTCACAGGCAAGTACATCAAACGGGAAAAGTCTCCCTCCTATGACCTGATCTACATCGAGGACCCCAACCATCCCTGCTACCATTGATCGGATGCGGAAGTTCTATTTGCCTTTGATCTTGTAGTCGTCTTCTGGATATAGAAGCAATTTGAGCACGGCCCCGATCACAATCAGCGCAAAGCCGATCATCGTCGACATTTCAATCGGCGTTTTCCAGATCATGGTGTCAAGAATGATGCTGAAAATGACGCCGCAGTAGAGGAACGTGCTCACGAGGCGGAAAGGGGCATAGTGCGCAGCCCAGCTCATGCAAGATTGATAGCAAAAGGAAAGAAAGCCCATCAAGACCAGAAGGGCGATGATGTCCATGTTTAAATGTCCCCAGCTCTTCTCAAAAGTAAAAAAGGTCCAGATTCCTGCAATAACCGCTCCGATCCCAAAAACATAGAACATGCTCCGCTCTATCGGTTCCGAAGAATGCGCAAGGCGAAGCGATACTAGCGAGATCGCTCCTGAAATTCCCGATGCCAGTGCAATGAGCGACGCGGGTTGGAAGAGGGAAGGCGTTGGGTTAAGAACAAAGATAATGCCTAAAAATGCCGTTCCAATTCCCCACCAGAGACGATGCACAATGAGGATTCTTTTCCAAAGCAGTGCTACAATCGGGATAAAAATGGGGATCGTATTAAAGAGAAGGACCGAATCGGTCAAGTCGAGATATTTTAAGGAAAAGAAGAAAAAATAGACGGCAAAATAGCTGGCGATACCGCGGACCAGCTGGAGCTTCCATTCCTTTGTCTTTAAGCTTTCAGCGACTCTGCCCCCCTTGGCGCCGCGGAGAATAAAAGGATAAAGGATGATCAAGCTTACCGTATTTCTCCAAAAGAGCAGAGATTCGGTTGTGATCTGTTGGGAGAGGAATTTGACGACAGCTCCCATTAGGGCGACAAAGAGCGATGCTCCAATGACCAGTGGGATGGCGCGCGCTGTTTTACGAGGAAGGCGTTTGTATTCCATTTGATATCCTCCAATAATAATCGATATCAAAAGGAACAAAAAAGAAAAAGGCGGGATTTCTCCCGCCTTTTGGATCGAGCTAATCTAGTTTTAAGTAGACTTTACGCTTTGATCTTGATGTCGACGCCGGCCGCTACTGGCAGGACTTTGAGCTTGTCAATTGTCTCTGGAGTAGGGTTGAGGATGTCGAGCATACGGATGTGCGTACGGATCTCGAACTGCTCGCGCGACTTTCTGTCGACGTGAGGAGAGCGGAGCACAGTGTAGATCTCTCTCTTTGTTGGAAGAGGGATAGGACCTGCAATGCGTGCGCCAGTCCGTTTAGCTGTCTCGACGATATCCGCTGTGGAACGATCGAGGACGCGCTGATCGTATCCTTTGAGTCGTATGCGGATTTTTTGTCTGCTTTGTTTTGCCATAATGGACTATTCCTTAAAAGTTTATTTCTTTGTGATTTCATCTTGGATTTTGGAAGGAACCCTTTCAAAGTGGCTCGGTTCCATCACATAAGT
>JAFEGF010000193.1 GCA_018240225.1 Verrucomicrobiota bacterium | reverse complement strand
AGTGGATGCAGCTTTTTGATTTTCCTGTTTAGCCAAGGTTCACTCTCCTCTATTTCTTCTTGTTAGCTACAGTTTTTCTCTTACCTTTGCGCGTACGGGCATTCGTTCGTGTGCGCTGGCCTCGGACAGGCAATCCTAAGCGGTGGCGCATTCCACGATAAGAGTGGATACTGATCAAACGCTTAATGTTGTTTTGCACTTGCCGGCGGAGATCCCCTTCAACAACGTAGTCAGTTTGCAAAAGAGCATTGATTCTAGCGATGTCGTCTTCACTTAAATTGTATGCTTTCATGTTCTTGTCGAGGTTTAGCTTAGCGCAAATCTCATTCGATACGCGACGGCCGATTCCATAAATGTACATCAAGCTAATTTCTAATCGTTTTTTATCGGGGATGTCTATCCCAATCACTCTTGGCATGGATCCATTCCTTCTTTTTGAGGATCAACAAAATTTATCAGAAGTTTTGTTTATTTACAAGTTCTGGGCTGCGCCTTGTTTTCCTCGGCAGCAGCGATTTGCTTATAAACAGCAAACTAAATTTTTAATTTATTGCTTTCAGGGCAAATTTACCCTCAATCCTATCAACGTCCTTTGAGGCGCCCCTTCTTCATAAAGCCTTCATAGCGCTTCATTAACAAGTGCGACTCGATCTGCTTCGACGTGTCTAAAACAACTCCGACCAAGATCAATAGCGAGGTACCGCCAAAGAAATAGGTAATCGTCGAATCGACGCTAAGCAGCCTTCCTACGACGGTCGGCAATATAGCGATCATCGCTAGGAATAACGCGCCTGCAAATGTAATACGGCTCATTGTCGACTCAAGATAATCTTGAGTAGGCTTTCCCTGCCGTATCCCAGGGATAAAAGCACCGTTCTTCTTCATATCGGAAGCGATCTGCTCTGGATGAAACTGAGTTGCAGTCCAGAAGTAGGTAAACCCTATGATCAGCATCACATAGATGAACATGTACAATCCAGTGCCTGGAGAAATCCAATTAGCAAATTGTCCAATCCAACTATTTGTCCCTAAAAACTGCCCAACAGAAGCTGGCAGCATTAGGAACGACGAGGCAAAGATCACCGGGATCACGCCTGCGTAGTTAATTTTCAACGGGATGAAAGCATTTCCTCCTTGCATCTCGCGATTGCCTACAATACGTCGCGCATACTGCAAAGGAATCTTTCTCTGTCCCTGAATAATAAGGATCGTTCCAACGATGATCAGCACAAATACTGCCGATAAGACAACCATCGATGTAAAGGTCAGTTGTCCAATCTCTTGCGAGTCCAGGTTCAATTGCCGGAACACTGATCCCATTGTCGATGGCAGCGAGGAGAGGATTCCAACAGTGATGATCAAACTGATCCCGTTCCCAATCCCTTTTTCAGATATCTGCTCCCCAATCCACATCAAAAGAATGGTCCCTGCAGTCATCGTTGCCATAACGATCAAATAAAACAGCCATGGGATCCCAAACGCTTGGATGTCGATAATATCGCTGACGATAATCCCGGGACTGCCCGCATTAAGCTGAACTGCGTATTTCCCAAATAGACCAGCCTGGAAAAAGGCTAGAAAAACGGTCAAAATACGGATCCACTTGCTTAGTTTGCGTCTTCCTACGTCTGCATTTTCACGGACTTCCCTCTGCATGGAAGGCACCAGCGCAACAAGCAGCTGCATGATGATCGATGCAGAGATATAGGGCATCACTCCGAGCGCAATGACTGTCATTTGAGCAAACGCTCCGCCCGAAAACACATCCATCAGCTGAAACAAATTCTGTCCTCCGCCTGTTGCGGCTCGGAACATTTGTACTGCAGCTTCACCATTAATGCCTGGGACAGGAATATAAGCTCCTATCCGGCAGACGACCAGCATCATCATCGTAAAGATGATTTTCGCTTTAAGCTCAGGTATTGCAAAAATGCGTCTAACGCCTTCAATCATTCGTCATCCAGGTCGAGTTTCAAGAGAAACTACTTTCCAATAGCGGTCTGTTGGTAGGAAATCCCTGCCTTCTTTAGCTTTTCTTCAGCAGCTTTTGAAAAGGCTGCTGCTTCAATGGTTACTTTCTTCTTAAGTTCTCCTTGGGAAAGGATCTTTAGGCCGCCAGCAGCTCTGCGCGGTGCGATCCCTTTTTCTTGAAGAACCTTCAAACTGATCTTTTCACCATCTTTAAAGTACGCATCAAGCCGTCCTAAATTAATAGCAAATACTTCTGATCGGAATCGGCCGGCATCCATACCTCGGCATGGGAGCTTACGGTAAAGCGGCAATTGTCCGCCTTCATGACCATAACGCTGCTTATAGCCTTGTCTTGCTTTATCGCCTTTGTGGCCGCGTCCGCAAGTTTTACCGCGCTTAGAACCCATTCCACGCCCTATGCGCTGAACTTTTTTATCAGGTCGGTGTGTGTTCGATAGTGTTGATAACGAAATCATGCTGAAATCCCTCGCGCAGCTAAATTCTTACTACGGTTACGTAAACTTGTTAATGCTTGGATCGTTGCACGAACTTGGTTAAGCGGGTTGCTAGATCCCAAACTTTTCGCGACGACGTCTTTAACTCCGCCGAGCTCTAGGACTGATCGGACTTTAGATCCTGCAATGACACCAGTTCCTTCAGGAGCTGGCTTCAAGAGAACTTTAGCACCGTCCCACTCAACAACGATCTCATGGGGAATAGTTGTCCCTTCCATCTCAAATGTAATCACATTTTTGCGAGCGGCTTCTGTTCCCTTGCGGATCGCATCGGATACTTCATTAGCTTTAGCAAAGCCAAAACCAATATGCCCTTGTCCATCACCGATAATAACTAGTGCGGAAAAACTAAACTTGCGTCCGCCTTTAACCACCTTGGAGCATCGGTTAATGTAGAGCACTTTCTCTTCGAACTCAGAACCGAAATCCTCAGCGCGGCGCTTAGCTTCTTGTTTTGTCATGTCAATTTTCCTTCAATTTTCTCGCTAAAATTGTAATCCGGATTCACGTGCGCCATTTGCCAATTCAGCTAAGACTCCATGATATTTATGGTGTCCGCGGTCGAATACAACGCATTGAATGTTTTTGGCTTTTGCAAGTTCTGCCAATTTGACGCCTACTTGGCGAGCAGATTCTTTACTTTTTCTGCCTAATTTTTGATTGCGGAAGTCTTTCGTCATTGTTCCTGCGCTAGCTATTGTAATTCCAGCTTCATCATCGATAATTTGAGCTGAAATGTGAAGATTAGTCTTCAACACGCACATGCGAGGTCTTAATGCTGTTCCTCGAACGGATTTTCTAACCCTTAGCTTCCGTCGAAATCTTCGGACATTTCGTTTATTGATTTCGTTATTCATGCTTTTCCCTTATTATCAAGCCGTTTTACCTTTAGCTGCTTTTCCTGCTTTCTTACGGACGAATTCGCCTTCGTAACGGATACCTTTGCCTTTGTAAGGTTCTGGCGGTTTCATCCCACGTACGGAAGCAGCGAACTGACCAACGAGATGCTTATCAATTCCTTGGATAATGATCGTTACGCTTTTATCAACTGTAACGTTCACGCCTTTTGGAATAGCAATCTGAGTTGGATGAGAGAATCCCAATTGCAAATCCAGTTTTTGTCCTTGGACCGCAGCACGATATCCAACCCCAACTAAGCCAAGCCGTGTTTCAAATCCTTTAGTGACACCGATTACCATGTTGTTAATCAGAGCACGCATAAGTCCATGTGTTGGCTTTGGCATTTCAACTTTTTCGTCTTTAAGTACAAAAAGTTTGTTGTCTTCAATTTTTACGGAAATGCCTTTTTCGACAGGAATACTGATATTGCCTTTTGGTCCTTTCGCGTGCACCATTCCATCTGCAATCTTAACTTCCACTTTTTCTGGAAGAAGGATTGGACTTTTACCGAGTCGTGACATTGTTTTTACCTCTATTTTACTACCAAATCAAACACAATAATTCGCCGCCGACTTTCATCTTTCGGGCAGTTTCACCATCGACAATTCCACTCGGCGTAGAAAGAATTGCAATTCCCATTCCGCCATAAATACGTGGAATCATTTTGTGACCTACATACCGTCTTAATGAAGGTGATGAAACTCTTTTAAGCCCCTTGATGACAGAATCTCGGCCGCCGCTGTATTTCAAAAATACGCGAGCTCGCTTGTTTTCGTTGTCAACGAGGACTTTTTCTACGAAACCTTGCTCTTGCAGGATGCGTAGGATCTCAATCTTCATTTTGCTCGGACTAAAATCCACAAAACGATGGCGGGCATCCTTCGCGTTGCGAATTCTCGTCAAAAGATCTGCTACTGGATCATGTAATGCCATGCGTTCCTCTCCCTAACCTTTATTCTGCCACTTTGAATGGAAGGCCAAGCTGCTTTAAAAGCTCGACACATTCACTATCAGTTCTAGCTGTTGTGACAAATGTGATGTTCATACCTTGCGTTCTCTTAACTTCATCGAGATTAATCTCGGGAAATATCTGTTGTTCTTCGATGCCAATTGAATAGTT
>JAFEGF010000192.1 GCA_018240225.1 Verrucomicrobiota bacterium | reverse complement strand
GCCTACAATGAGGTGCGTCCAAGCAACTATACGAAGCTGATCCCGATGCCATCCGACAAGCTGGCCTTCCTCTATTCGAGCAAGCGGTATGCGATCCCGTTTGGATGGTTTGCGAACCCCATCCCATCGACGACATCAACGTCATGGGCCGTCATGCTCCATTACAATTTCAATCCGTTCCAACCTTTGGGCAATTACGACGCCTTCCTAAAGCCGGAAAGCAACCCAATCCTGGGTACGGAACTGCCAAGCAATGAGTCTTGTAATCTGTATGCCGAAGCTTTGACAGCTTGCTTGGAAGGACGGTTTTATCCGCAGGACCTTATCTGCTTGATCAAAAACGCTCAAGCCATGTTGGACGCCGACTATGACTTGAGCATTCAGGATAAGAGGATTGCCATCGGACAGATTATGAATAGGATCATCGAGGATACCGGCACGCCTTTTCTACCCGACTTCCTTGCCCATCCCTTGTTCAAAGAGATGGTAGGCCCGTTTGTCCGACTATTGGTCACAGAGGATCAAAATTCGGCCAATTTTCATCCGATCGACGGCAGACCAACAGCTTCTGCCATTGCTGAGTTTACGCGGGCCCTTGTCCAACAAACTGACGGATATCTCTATTTGCGCGACTTGCCAATGTGGATCAATGCAATTGCATTGGAAGCAGATCGTTATCATCAGATCTCTGCAGAAGAGAAGATCGCTTGCGGAAGAGCGATATACAATGATTTCATCGATCAGACGAACACGGCCTACCTGCCAGACTTGCTTGTCGATCCTATCCTAAAGCAGCTAGGGAACAGCCTCATCGAGGAAGTTCTTTCAATAGATTAGTCGCCTTGGTCAAAGCATTCCCAGCAAAATGCTGGGAATGCTTTCCAAACTTTAAAACTTCAATCCTGATTTGTATTCACACTTGGGAGAAGGGCTAAATTATGAACCTATCTCTTGTTCGAAAAGTTTATTCAAAAGAAGATGAAAATAGATCATTCCAGCATAAGGATGCCATTCTCTTTCAATTTTTTTAATCCTTTCAAAATCGGGATCTTTTCTTAAATTCAAAAGAGGTTTGATGTTTCTATGAAGCCCCACATCATCGCCCGGTAGAACTTCTATTCGTCCAAGACCTCGAAGCAGCACATACTCGGCTGACCAGCGTCCAATGCCTTTCAAGCAGCAGAGCAAGCGAACAGCTTCTTCATTGGGAAGACCTTCCAAAAATTCTTCGTCCAAAGCTTTATCGGCATGGGCCGTAACTGAAGCGATTAAAATCATGGCCTCGCTTTTATGACGGCTGAAACCTAAGGCCATTAGGTCCTTGACAGAACATTTTGCAATTCGATTAGGATCCGGAAAGGAAAAGAATAACCTCTTTTTCAGCTTAAAAACCTTTCCGTATTTCATGACCAATTTATTGATCAAGGAAAACCCCGCCTCTAAGGAAAGCTGCTGAAATGCGATCGCATTTGCCAAGGTCTCAAATAGAGTCGGAAAACGGGGCGGCTTCATCCCCTTAAATTTGGAGGCCAGCTCATTTAAAGCGCTGTTCTTTTTGGCCAATTGATAAAAAGGAGCTAGATCAACCTGAAGTCCCAACATGACATTCAGGGTGTGGGCAATTTTTTCCTTCAAGCGAGATATGCGGCGGGCGCTCCTTGCGACCACGCAGATTGCATCTTTTCCAAATCTTTGCTCCACTTCAACTATGACAGCGGTATCTTCGATGTCCAATACACGGATGTATCGGTCCTCTTCCCAAAGATCGATGGTATTTTTGCTTCTGCGTTTAAGGGCCCAAACTGTTAAGTCAAGACGAAATGGCGGAGTTGCAGGTAGAGCGAACGCTAAAGAATACATATGTCCTTGAGGCAGTTGCAAAGCTGCTTCCCTTGTTTAAGCACTAAGAAGTAAAATTTATTATTTAAAAATACTTGTTTGTTATCATAGCATTTTTTTCAAAGAAATAGGAATCCACAAATAGGGGAGGACAAAATGTCTTTCAATCTTCAACCCAATGAAAAACTCTCCCCTATTTGGCGGATCATCACATTTGCTGTAATGATCGTGGGCTTTTGTATTTTAGGATATGTAACGAGCCTTGCTTATGATAACACGCCTCCTATTCCCAAACGGGTCGTAGACCCTTCGGGAAAAATCCTTTTTACAAAAGAAGACATTATGAAGGGCCAAGAGGTCTTTTTAAAATACAACCTCATGGAGCATGGAACCTTATGGGGGCATGGAGCTTACTTAGGGCCCGATTACAGCGCGTCCCATCTTCATGAGCAAACACTTGCCATGCAGCAGCTCCTCTCATACAAATTTTATGGCAAGCCCTACAACGAACTTCAAGAGTTCGAGCAAGGTTCCATTTCTCAAGAAGTTTCCAAAACATTAAAGCACAACGCTTACGATCCTAAGTCCGATGAATTAACGTTTACAGTTGAAGAAGCGATCGCTTACGAACAAAGCATTTCTTATTGGAAGAACTATTTCACTTCAGGAGATGCCCCCGGCCTGCCTAAAAATTATATTTCTGATCAGAAAGATTTAAATGCGCTGGCCTCTTTTTTTGCCTGGTCCGCATGGGCTGCTGTCACTAACCGTCCCGGAGAAGATTTTACTTACACGAACAACTTCCCGTACGATCCTTTGGCCGGCAACAATCCCAGCGCCGACGCTTATCTTTGGAGCGCAGCGAGCCTAGTTTTTATCATTGGAGCAACCGGCCTTGTTCTTTTTATCGTAAGCAAGTTTGGCTTGGGCTGGGGAGGAGGAGTCAAACGGCGGCATATTTGCGAGACCCATCTGACTTTGCCCCCTTTGACAAGCAGCCAAAAAGCCCTCGGAAAATACTTTGTCATTGTTTCCTTGCTTTTTCTTTTACAGACCTTTGCCGGCGGCGCTTTGGCCCATTACCGGGTCGAATCGAGTTTCTATGGGCTCCCCATCTTGGAATACCTTCCTTACAATCTTCTCCGAACGTGGCACCTCCAGTTGGCTATCTTTTGGGTTGCCACAGCTTGGGTTGCAGGAGGTCTGTTCATCGCTCCTCTGCTGTCTCAAACAGAGCCCAGATCGCAAAAAATGTCCGTCAATCTTCTTTTTGCCGCCTTATTGATCGTCGTTGCCGGAAGCCTTACCGGTGAATATTTAAGCAGCAAAAACTTCTTCCAAGGAGAACTGTGGTTTTGGCTGGGGAACCAAGGGTCCGAGTATCTGGATTTAGGCCGCTTTTGGCAGTATTTGCTTATCGCAGGTTTCCTATTTTGGCTCTTTCTTCTGTTTAAGAGCTTGAAACCCGCTTTTCAGGTGCCTGCAAGGCGTGAGCTTTCCCTTTTATTTTTTATTACAGCTGCGACCATACCCATTTTTTATATTCCCGCCGTCTTCTATAACCACGAAACACATTTTACACTCATTGACAATTGGAGGTTTTGGATTATCCATTTATGGGTAGAAGGGTTCTTCGAAGTTTTTTCAACAGTCCTCGTTGCAGTGATCGCCGTGCAAATGGGAATTATTAGAACCATCACTGCTCTTCGGATTATTTATTTAGACGCCATTTTATACCTGGTAGGCGGCATTGTTGGAACGGGACACCATTGGTATTTTACTGGACAGACCAACGTCAATATGGCGCTTGCCGCTTGTTTTTCCGCCATGGAGGTCGTTCCTTTGACACTTTTGACCATGGAAGCGCGGGACTTTATTCGCGTGTCGCAGGCCCAGTGCGAAAAATGCGGACACTATTTAGCAGAAAAACAAAAGTGGACGGTCTTCTTTTTGATTTCCGTGGGGATATGGAATTTTGTGGGAGCTGGAATATTTGGATTTCTCATCAATCTCCCCATTATTTCCTACTTTGAAGTAGGAACAAGCTTAACCCCCAACCATGGTCATGCCGCCATGTTCGGTGTATTTGGGATGCTGGCGCTTGGCATCACAATGTTCTGCATGCGTGCAATGCAAGATGAAGCCTTATGGAATCGGACAAGATCAGCGGTCAAAATTGGCTTTTGGGGACTGAATATCGGAATGGCCCTCATGGTCGCCCTCGATCTGTTTCCAGCCGGAATGATCCAATTGTGGGATGCGATGCAAAATGGTTATTGGCATGCAAGAGAGCACTCTTTTCTGATGACGGGCGCCTATCATACGCTTGAATGGATCCGCATGATCGGAGATCTGACCTTTATTATCGTTGGAGCAATCCCCATCGTCTATGCGATTTTGGTGACCTTCCTATCCAAAGAAGGCCCATCGAAGTTCGCAAAACAGGCAACAGAACGGCCTAGGCCCCGATTTTGAAAACAAAGCAAACCTAAGTTCACCTCAGTCATCTCTTAAGCGTAAATCAAACGCCTTCCTTTTATCTTAAGAAAAGCGGTCAGTTCGTGCTGTTTGGCTGTGACTCTACTCTGGATATGGCGCACTTTCCACTTTTTCACAGTAAGGGCATCTGCAACCAAAGAGCGATGGCAGCGCCAAGGGACCGCTTCGGCGCACATCAGTGCGCATCGGCTTA
>JAFEGF010000191.1 GCA_018240225.1 Verrucomicrobiota bacterium | reverse complement strand
TCCGATGGCCAGATCGATGATCCCTTTGCCGCCAAGTCCTGGTACTGCTGTGCTGCCGATATGCTCGATGGCAGCAATATTTGGAATATGGCTTAAGATCCTCTCTTTTTCTTTCTGGAAGAGTTCGACAAAATCGGGATCGTAAGGTTTATACACATACTTCTTCATGAACGCCTGTTTCTTGCATATATACACATCGCGATTCAAAAATAGGTTTTGTCATCGCTGGCATCCCAGCCTATGGTCCCGCCTGCATCGGCCATGTGTATTCACATGACCTGCTTCGGCGACGGCTAAAGCCTGGCCCAAATTCAGGGCTGCGAAGACACGAGGAGCCCCGGTGGGGCTACGCAGTGCAAAGCAGGTGAAGCGACTTTGGTCGCGAACTGGACTTTGCCAAACTCCTATTTTTGAATCACGATGTGTATAGCATTAATCAAGACCTCGCTGGGAATGCAAGCATCATCTCCCGTCAGGATCGCTTGGGAGAGCAGCTCCGCCAGATACGCATGGTACATCAGGCCGCGGGACCCCATCGCCGTCAACGCCCAGCGCCTCGGAGAAAAACGGGCGATGATCGGATGGTAGTGTCCAACGCGGGTCACCCGAACTCCAGCTGAGCAGCCTACAATGCGTAACTGGTCCGCTTGAGGAAAAAACAGCGCGGCCTTAGGAAGGATCTCTTTCTCGGCAAATGGCCTATCTGGACAGTCGGATGCAAACGGTCTTTCATAAGTGGAGCCGAGATAGCAGACTTCAGGCCTGTCCCCTTTTGCCAAGTACCCTTTTCCGATGATGCTCTGCAATCCGTTTTGAAGTGATGGAGGCACTTCCGCTTTTAGGACTTGCCCCTTTGTGCAGGAAAAGCGGAGCTTACCAGCTTCAGCAAAGCCTGAAATTCCGCTTCCTGCAGTCAAAACAATCTGATCATAAGCCTCAAGATCGGAAAGCGATCTAATGGCCTTCTGAACAAGAATTCCGCCAGCTTGCTCTACCATCTCCCATAAACTTTGCAGATAACTTTTGCAGTGGACCGTCGCGCCCGACTTGATCAAAAAAGACTTTTCATCGATCAACTCGACATCGCCATATTGTTCAATATGGCTTAAGAACGCGGCCTTCTGCTCTTCGTTTTGCACAACACGGAGGATCCCATCATAAGAGGCGGCGGGTCGCCCTGTCGCCTCTTCGACTTTTTTAAGCAGCGCAAGAGTTGCGCCAATACCCTCCGACGCCTTCCAGCTCCTGCGTCCCTGTTCGCCTGGGTAAGGATGAAGAAGACCTGTGGCAACACCCGACGCTCCCCCGCCGATCCCATTAGGATCAAAAAGGGTCACTTCGCAAGTTTTCGATTGAAGCAAGAAATAGCTTAAGCTCAGTCCGCAAAAGCCGGCTCCGACAATAGCGATCTTCATTCTGCTGGATTTTCCTTCATCTTGCGCTGAAGCCAGACGTAGCTTTCCGCTGCAAAGTTAAAGAAGAAGATCACAGCTGGAGAAAGGAGGAGGCTGAAGGGCAGCATGATGAAAAAGAGGTCCAATCCCCCAACAGTTTGCGCATCAAAGCCCATGTAGCTGTTTTTTGTCATGGCCGCAGCCAATGACATCAACAAAGAGACAAGTGCAAAAGGAAACAGCGCCATCAGAAAAAGGGCGCAATTGGTAAAAGGGTTCGCGATGAACCGTTTAAAAACATCTTCCAAGACCTGCAAATGGGCAGTCGAGCGCAAGGCGACGACAGGGGCCAGGTAAAACAGCATCTTCACAGCGACAACTCCCAAAGCAAACGACCCGAGGAGCAATAAGAACGGCCCGAACGAAAGGACAACCCCCAAAAAATCTCCGATGAACGGGAGCTCCCGCAGCAAATAGAAAAGGCCTAGCATCGTCCAAAGAAGGATGTAGCCTAAGATGAGCGGCATCCAAAGGTAAGCGACCTGGACCATCAGCTCCATCGAACCTTTGATCGTCTTCCGATAGGCGACTGCAAGCCCCTTGACCTCATCGTGGTAGATCCTGACCAAGACAACCCCGGAAGTGACGATGATCACCGAACAGAAAAACAAAGGGAGAAAATATAAGCTTGTCCTGACCCAGTCGCTTGCATTGATCGCCATCGCCTTGCACAGCACGACAAGGATCCCGCAAGAAATTAGGATCGGGGCCATAAAAAGAAGTTTTTTACGGGAAAAAGTAAAGCGGAGCGCCCGGTTGAACAAAAGCTCAAGGTCTTTCCAAGTCATGATCGGCCTATAAAAAAGGGGATCATAACATATGGAGATTATTCTACAAATGGAAGAAAAAAACGCCTTCCAGAGTGGGCTGGAAGGCGTTTTAGAGGGTTGATTACCAACTGCCTCAACTACAAAAACTAGAAGTCAAACCTTAGACCGAGGGTAAGACCTTGGAATGTCAGGTCTTCGTTGCTTCTGGAGAAGGCGCCGGGCGACGTATCGCTGACAAAGCGGATCATCTGGTTCTGGTCGAAGAACACGTTAAACTCCCAGCCGAACTTAACGCCGAAGTGGTACCTGTCCTTCGAAAAGAGGTAGTCCCATTGGATCCCCAGAGCTAGTTCAGCAGCGACGACGACATTGTCCACATCATCGGAAATGCTGACTTTTCTAATGTCATTTTTTAATTTCTCATGCTGATGGATGTCGAAATGGCCTGACAACAGGGAAGCTGCCCCATTGCCATAGATCGCCCAGCCTGCGCCAAGCCCCCACAGAGAATCAAAGCCCATCCTGAGGCCAACGCCCCAGAAGTCATTGTCGATGGAAACTTTGTCCTCATTGCCGACAGGGACCGCAGTCCCCCCTTTGTAATTAACATGGAAATCTTGGTCGATAAATAGAGCCCTGACGCCCATGAAAGGACGGATGCTCAGCCACTTGCCGGCAAAGCAGTTCCTGCCCAACTCGATATCGGCGATGTTCACATTAGCGCTCCAATTGGCATGGGCCCTGGTCGCATACAATGTCTGCCCTGCTGGAACAGTCACAGCAAAAGGAGCCATCCATTGGGGGAAAATTGCACCGTTTTCCCGATGGGCGCTTCCATGAGCATGGGCATGCACGTGGGTGTAGTTAAGGAAAAGGTCCCACTTATCATGGGGAATCTTGTACCCTAAGCCTAAACGGAAGCCCCAGTCCCAATCAAAATCAAGTTCCTCGACATGACCATGGGAAATGCTCGTTGTGCTGTGGCTTTTAATCGCAAAGTCCAAATCGTCCATGCTCGACTGCCAGTATAGAACCTCTCCCTCGACCCAGAAATTGCAGCTGTTTTTTAGACCATGAGGATCGAACATCCGATGGCCGATCTGCTGTCCATTGACTTGCTGGCCCGAACTGGAAGGCTGAGCTGGGGAAGCTGCATCGGCGATCGGCGCATCTGTTACAGCCAGAGCTTGTTCTGCTTGAGCATCTAAATTCACAGCTTGCGGCTCTTGAACAGCTTGCTCCTTAGTCGGAGTCGATACTCCTAGGCCTTGATATCCGAAAGCGTAATAACTGGAATCATCAGCACATAGGGACTGCCCTGTTAGAGCGACAAGCGATAACGCTGCCAAAGCCCAATGCTTATTGAAACCCTTCATCATATCTTCCTCCAACCGATTTATTATAACAACTGAATCGCAATTAACTTCACACTTAATTTCAAGATAGTTAATTAAACATTGTTTGTCAAATTAAATTAATTAAAACAAATCATCTTAGTTTAATTAACAAAACAATTAAATCGGATTTAATAAAGCAAGAACATGCGACCGCGAGACAAGTTCAAACGAAAGAAAGCAAACCTCTCGTTTGGGTAAGAGGAATACCATTAATCTAACAGATATTGTAGAATCTTCCGACTCTAGACTCGTTTTTATCTTCCGCTATGAGAAGAACCGTCCTTCTCATTTTTTTATCTGCTCCCGCTTGGAAGGCAAGCCCATCCCAATCCTGCATCGCAATTGCATGGCAGAAACAAAGAGAACGGCAAACTTCTAATAAGACGGCTAACAAATTAGAAAAAAGGTCAAAACTCATGCAGCCTCTTTTAAAGGAACCAAGCCTGATCCGCGGAGCTATTTTAGGAGGGGGGATTCTGAGAAAATTCGAGCAACCGTTTTCACATCTTACACATTCTAAATCAGGTGGTTACGTAAATAAAATTATTTTTACCTACATAAGATCACCAGATAATAAGCAATTGAAGACGACAATTATAGTATTGCCAACCGTTAGTTAGATAAATTATTTTAATCCACAAACACTTAATTATCAATAAAATAACGATTTAATTATTATATTGAATAATAATAAAGACTTTGTTATCATTGCCATTTAATATTTAAATTACAAAAACAAAAAGAGGATTAGTATGTCATCGGTTCCACAAATAAGCGGCCAGAATAGAGATATCACAACTCTGGTTAACACCACAGGAATGGTTAAACACTTTCCTGAAGAGGTCATTTGCGAGTACGCCAAGCACATCAACAAGCTAAGCGACCTCCATGCCCTGTCGTTAACCAGCAAGCAT
>JAFEGF010000190.1 GCA_018240225.1 Verrucomicrobiota bacterium | reverse complement strand
CCGACATATCCGGCATGCTGCCAAATGTCCTCGCAGATCAGAATCCCGATCTTTTTTCCTTTCCACTCAAAAAGGCGGGTCTGCGTCCCCGGCTCGAAGTAGCGGCGTTCATCAAAGACGTCATAGGTAGGAAGGAGGCGTTTGTCCTCATAGCCGATCAGGACTCCATCCTGGATCACGGCCGCACTGTTGAAGATCGGTTTTTCCCCTTGGGATGTATTGCGGCGCACAAGGCCGACGACGACCATTAAGCGGGCAGAGGAGCGGATGATCATTTCCAAATAGCGCTGCTGGGCATCGATAAATGAGGGGTGGAGCAGGAGGTCCTCGGGAGGATATCCGCATAGGGTCAGCTCTGGAAACAGGATGATATCGGCCTCCCTTTCCCGGGCCCGTTCGATCGCTTGGATGATCTTCTGGGTGTTTCCTTCTAAATCCCCGACAATCGGGTTGAGCTGAGCCACAACGACGCGCATATTAACCTCTTAGTTATCTCAAATATAACATAATTAAAAAATTATTTATCAATTAATCGCACAAAGCACTTAACGAAACTATATAATAACACATTTTTAAGATTTTAAGAAAGAGGGGGCAAGCTTTACAGCAGGAAAGGCTCATACCAACATCATCTTGAAATTTTTATACGGGATGGGTAAGCTGTCTCGATAAATTTCTGAACACTTTATGAAGAAGAACATTATGGCACTCATCATCAGTTGCGTTTCCCTTCTCATTGCATTGGCATCAGCCTACAAGTCGTTCTTTGTTCCCGCTCCCCCTGTTTCCCAGGAGGAAGGACAGGCTTTTGAAAAAAAGCTTCTGACCCATGTCAAGGCATGCATCGAGTACAACGAAGAGCTCAATAACAAAGAGGACATCCTGGCCCTGATCAACTCCATCGAGGAGAACCATTTCCAGGTGGAGACCGGCAACGATGACTTGCGCCTTAAATATGTCAGCTCCCAAGGCTGCATCGAGCACGTGCTGGCCTGCGCCCAGGCTCTCGGCGATCTCGACCAGCTGATCGGGATCATCCATACCCCGACCGTCGCAACCCCCCTCTGCGTCCGCCCTGAAGCAGTCGAAGGGGCGCTCGATGAGTCGATCCGCTTCGATTTGAACAAACTGCTCACTGTCCGCTCCCGCGCGCAGATCGTCCGCGAGTACCTCACCAAAGGGGGCAAGCTCTACGTCGTCTACCCTCAAGGCGGCCTTGAAAAGCGGAACGCTGAACAGCAGCAGATCTATAAAGAAGAGCTGGAGCGTTTTGCCGGCAGGCTTGTCGACTGGGTCCTCTCCTCAAAAGAGATCGATCCCGACATGATCGGCGCGACCTACCTCTTCCGCAACCAACAGCGGCAAGTCTTTGCGTTTTCGATCAAATCGCGCCAAGCGATCGACATCCAAAACCAGGCTGAATGGGGCATCTGGTTCGGCGCCATCGACGATGCAAGCATTTCTGAAAGGGTCAACACAGTGATCGATTATCTCGTTAATAACAACGGCCCCGACCCGCGCAAAGAGGTGATATAATGGCACAGACTCGAGAACACTGGGGCTCGCGCATCGGTTTCATCATGGCTGCAGCCGGTTCAGCGATCGGCCTCGGCAGCTTATGGCGATTCCCCTATATCACCGGTAAAAATGGCGGCGGGATCTTTGTCCTGCTCTACTTGGCCTTCACCTTCTTGATTGCCCTTCCTGTCTTTATCGGAGAGCTCGTCATCGGAAGACGCACCCAGAAAAGCGCCGTCCACGCCTTCCCCGACCTCTGCCCCCAGTCTCCTAATTGGAAGCTTGTCGGCTGGCTGAACGTGCTCACCACGTTTTTGATCCTCTCCTACTACTGCGTCGTCTCAGGATGGTGCGTCAATTACATCTTCCTTTCCCTCAACCAGTTCACCGCAGGAAGGTCTCCGGAAGAGATCGGCAAGGTCTTCGACCTGCTTTACATCTCTGCAGACATCAATATCTTTTGGACCCTCATCTTCATCCTGATCAACGTCGCCGTCGTCTATGCCGGCATCCGCAAAGGGATCGAATACTGGAGCCGGATCCTGACGCCTGCCCTCTTGATCATCTTGGTCGCCCTCTTTTGCTTCAGCGCGACGCTCGATGGATTCGGCGAGGCTTTCCGCTTTATCTTCTATCCTGATTTTTCCAAGCTCACCCCTTCCGGGATCTTGAACGCCCTCGGAATGGCCTTCTTCACATTAAGCGTCGGCCTTGGGATCATCATCACTTACGGAAGCTACATGAAGCAGTCGGAAGATATTCCGAAGACAGGGCTCATCATCAGCAGCATGACCGTCATGGTCTCCCTGATGTGCGCGCTCATGATCTTCCCGATCATCTTCACCTTCGGGATCGAGCCCCAATCAGGCGCCGGCCTTGTGTTTAAGACCCTGCCCGTCCTCTTTGCGAAGTTTCCAGGAACGCTGGTCCTCTCGACCGTTTTCTTCATCCTCCTTGTCTTCACAGCGCTCACTTCATCGATCTCCCTGTTCGAAGTGCTCGTCTCCAACTTAATGGAGATCTGCCAATGGGCAAGATCGAAAGCGGTGATCATCGCCTGCTCGGCCGTCTTTATCGTCGGGATCCCTTCAGCCCTTTCCGGTTCGGGCACCCTATTCGCCAATTGGAAAGCGATGTATGGAAAAGACTACTTCGATACCCTGGACTACATCACCGGCAGCTGGATGCTCCCCGTTGCAGCGTTGCTGACGACCCTCTTTTTGGGATGGTTTGTGCAGAGGCAGACTGCCTATGATGAGTTCTTAAAAGGGACGACTCTCGGCAAGCTGATGCGCCCCTGGTTCTTTGCAATCCGCTGGCTGGCTCCCCTTGCGATCTTCTTGATCATCCTGCAAGAAAGCGGAGTGATTGATATCAATACAATCGTCAACTATTGTCGTTTTGGTTGTAAAACTTAAAAATTGTGAGGTTGTTATGGCACAAGGCACACTGAAAATCCATACGGAAAATATCCTTCCCATCATCAAAAAGTGGCTCTATTCCGATAAGGACATCTTTATCCGGGAACTTGTTTCCAACGCCTGCGACGCGATGCAGAAATGCAAGGTGCTCCGCGAGCACAACCAGATCGAGGCCATCGACGACGAGTTCCGGATCGATATTGTCATCGACAAGGAAAAACGGACGCTGACGATCAGCGACACCGGCATCGGCATGACAGCGGAAGAGGTTGAAAAGTACATCGCCCAGATCGCCTTCTCAGGCGCTGAAGAGTTTTTGGGCAAGTACAAGACTAAGGACGAAAAGGACCAGATCATCGGCCATTTCGGGCTTGGGTTCTATTCCGCTTACATGGTCGCTGAAAAAGTCACCATCGACACCCTTTCCTATCAGAACAACTCTGCTCCTGTGTTCTGGTCCTGCGACGGCTCCTCCGAGTACCAGATCGATGCAGGATCCCGTTCCAAAAGAGGGACCGACATCACCCTCCACATCGACAAGGAAAATGATGAGTTTTTAGAAGAGGGCAAGATCCGCTCGATCCTCCAGCAGTACTGCGCCTTCCTCCCCTTTCCGATCTACCTCAACGGGACCCATCTCAATTCGAAACAGCCGCTCTGGATCAAGCCTGCAAACGAATGCACCGAGCAGGAATATCTCGAGTTCTATCGCGCCCTTTATCCGATGGACCCCGATCCGATCTTCTGGATCCATCTCAACGTCGACTACCCGTTCCACCTCAAAGGGATCCTCTACTTCCCCAAGATCACCCGCAGGTTCGATTGGAACCACAGCCTGATCAAGCTCTTCTGCAATCGGGTCTTCGTCTCCGACAACTGCAAAGACCTGATCCCCGATTACCTGATGGTCCTCCGAGGAGCGATCGACAGCCCAGACATCCCTCTCAACGTCTCCCGCAGCTATCTGCAAATGGACAGAACGGTGCGGCAGCTCTCCAGCCACATTGCAAAGAAAGTCACCGACCGCCTCTCTTCGCTCTACACCTCAGACAAAGAGAAGTTCATCGAAGCGTGGCCCGACATCGAAATGATCATCAAGCTTGGCATCCTCCAAGATGAAAAGTTCTACGAACGCTCCAAAGAGTTCCTCGTCTGGAAGAATTTAAGCGACGAGTGGACAACCGTCGAGCAATACCTCGAGCGGAACAAAGAGAATTACAAAGGCAAGGTCTTCTATACCTCCGATGACAAGAACCACAGCCACTTCCTCGAGCTCTACAAAAGCAAGGGGATCGAGGTCCTCCAAGCGACCACTCTGATCGATACACCGCTCATCAACTTCCTTGAAAGCAAGCTCGAAGATGTCCAGTTCCAGCGGATCGACGGCTCGATCGATGAATCGATCCTCGACCCATCCCGCGAAAAGACCCTTCTCGATGCAGAAGGAAAGACGGAGGCTTCGAAGATCGCCGACTTCATCCGCACTAAACTGCAGAACGAGCACCTCAACGTCGAAGCGAAGAGCCTCTCCTCTGACAATGTGCCGGCCTTCATCGTCGTCGATGAGGAGATGCGCCGGATGCGCGAGACCCTCGCCCTCTCCCAACAGTCCCTTCCCCCATCTCTGATGTCGAAGCGGACCTTTGTTGTGAACACGAACAACAAGCTCGTCCAGTCGA
>JAFEGF010000189.1 GCA_018240225.1 Verrucomicrobiota bacterium | reverse complement strand
CGATTGGAGGCGAGATTGAGCAACGAATCAAATAACTTCCCTTCTTTTGCAAGGGCTGAGGCCTTTCGTTCGAACAGGGCCTTCTCACGATCTTTTTCACTCATTTCCGCTGGGAATACTTCTTCCGTTCTTACGGGCTGCGGATACATCCTCTGGGCAATGCCCAATAGTCCGCTGAACATGTTCTGGCCTTGCGTCGCCGACTGGGACTCGATGGCTGAATCGGTCCATACGACCCCGTCTTCGCCGGCTGAGCATTCTTTATCGAATGCCAATTTGAACAGCTCCGCATCAAAGGCCATGCTGATCTCTGAAAACCCACCGTGGATCGTGGAGATCACCTCAGGACGGATCGCCTTTGCGCCCACCTGCGTATCGCTGACCTGGACGTTCAAAAGGACCCTGACGAGCATATTGAACACGTAAGATTGCAAATGGCGCTCCGCGCTCTTTCCGATCACATGCGAGCCCTCGATCCTTCTGGAACCGATCCCGATGTCCTTTCCTTTATTGTAAATCTGGTTCAGCAAGATCCCCGAGTTGCCTAAGTTGATCGATGTGTCGCAATCGGTATAGATGATCGCTTGGGGCCGCGCTGTTTTGTATGTCTTGGCATCTCCTGCCGTATGCGCCAAATAGCGCAGTCCGACTTGGATCGCGCCCCCCTTGACGCTTCTTCTAGCAAAGTCATTGCTGTCTGCCGTTGCAAGGGCAGGATCTCGATATTGTGAAATCTCTTCGCGCAAGTCCTCTTCATAGCTCAATAGGATAATCTGGTCTGCATGGCGCTGCAATAGAGGATCGGCCGCAATCATCTTCCGCATCACATCGATCGTCCCTTCCACGCCATCTTCCACTGCCTCGTCCGCAACAAAGTTCAGGGTCCAGCAAAATTGGTCCAACCCTTCGAATAAGAAATTAAGCTGTTCGACCTTAACCCGTAAAAAATCTTCTCCAGTAAAGCAGGTCTGCTTGGTCTGAAGCCGGTTGTGCTCTTTGTGCATGCCCGCTAAAAAGGCCACATGCTGCATACTGCCTGCCTTTGCATTTAAATCGAGCATGATGATCCGAGAAACGGCCAATTCGATCGCACTGTGGTCATCAAGCGTCAGAGAACTTTCGCTCCGTCCGGTAATCCGCACGACCTCTTTAGCAACTCCCTCCTGAATGACGCTCCGCTCCTGCCCTTTCAAGGAATCCAGCTTTCCGCTTGCCTCCAGGCCATCGATTGATTGACGCGCCAAGGCAAATAACGCCTTTCGTCCATCAACCTCTTTCGTATGCATCTTTTCCATGAGCTCTTTTAGCTCGAGCTTCTCTTTTGGACTTAAAGACTGTCTGCGCTGATAGAGGTCGAATGCCCGTTTTTCCCATTCTTCTTGAACTAATGGATGCTGGCTTTCCCCTTTTTTTCCTTCCTGTTTAAAGCGGCTGTAATCGGTCATCAGCTCATAAATGCCCTTGCAATCATCGACGCTCAAACCGGAGAACATCTCGACGACCCTGCCAAAGCTCAAGTCGCTGTTGCGGTAATATTCAACTGCTTTTGCAACTGTCTGGAACTGCCGCTTCATCCAGCTCAAGGGCTGAAGCGCCTTGCCGAAAATACCCCATGAGGAAGAGCCTGGATCGCTTTCTATCTCCATTTTTTCAGCTACGACGATAGGCTGCCCGGAACCGCCTTTTTTAGGCTCTGGCTGCACTAAAGCCCTTTGGCCTGCCGCATGCCCTTTTTGTCCCATCCCATCAATTTCTTCTGCGATAAGGCAGCTTTTGGAGCTCAGAGATGTAAGAAGCTGCTCCTCCTGGCCGCCGGGAGACTTATTAAGAGATGAATCTAAAAATGTAGCCATAGCAAAGAACCACCAGCTAATTAAAATAATACAGTCTATGTATACAATATTTTATCATAACAACATTAAAATTCAATAAACGTATAATAAATAATTCGTTAATTGTATTAATTTATAAATCAATAACAAACAACAACTTGAATACAATAATATATTTTAACTTAAACAATTGAAAACAAGATAGTTATAAAAATTAAAAACAACTTTAATATCTAATTAAATTTTAATTCTATCAAATAAAATTAATAATATAACTCATTGCATAACAAAAACTTAAAGTTGACTTATTACCTAATTTAAAATACAATTAGAGAAGCAAAAAGAAATAATAACTGCTAATTCTCAAATTAAACGACGAAATTAATACGAGAAAATTATGGCTAGCACGATTTATTCAGATCAGATCCGAGGGCTCAAAATCTACAATTCAGAGAGCCAGCCTTTGGAACTCTGCCGCCCTCACCAAGCAATCCTCAAAGATGAGATTGCAGCAGATGTCAACGCCCTTGTCCGTTCCCGTTTTTTCCAAGACAAGTTCAGAACCCTATACCCAACAGACCGTACCGGCGCCCATTTTAACATCCGCCTCACCGACCGCTCCCTCATCGTCCAACTCATGCGCGAAGACGGCCGACGCCTCAATCCAGAAGGGGAGATCCTGACTGTCGACCTTAATGAACTAGAAAGCCAAGATATCATCGAGATCAATCAATCGATCATCGAAAAAGCCGACGACATTTATCAAGAATGCCAAAATGAGCATGGCAGGTCCCGCGACACCCACTCGACGCACACCATTCGGGACCGCGATGTGAGTGACCTAAGGCACATCCCTGCAGACGACATCTACGACGAACTGGAAGCCAGACGCTCTTACCGCCGCCCGGACCTTTCCCGCATATCGTCCAATGACCTGCTCGATGAGCTTGATGCTAGGCGCAGAGATCTCAATGATAGACGCATCTACCGCCGTCCAGACACAAGCCACGATCTAGAACCTTCTTCTCGCAGGAGCCGTTCCGATGCGCCCCGCCGCCAGGAACGCTTCACACAACGAGGAACGGAATCTCCTTCCGATGCACTGCGCCGGGCCCGAGAACTCCAGCTAGACCTGCAGCTGCAAGCAAATAGGCTCTCCGGTAGATCTGATACATCCATCGAACAGTTGGGTCCGCTGCACGAGCAGATCAGCCGTCTTGAGCGGGAGATCCAGCGCTTAAGCGCGCAGATCGGTACAACTCCTCCAACTGTGGCAGCTTCAACAGATGCAAGCCCCGTCCTAGAAAGGATCAGCGACCGCCTTGCCCGTATTGAAGAGCGCTTAAACCGGCTCGAAAACCCCGGCTTAGCCTCTGCGACAATCACCGCATCGACAGAGCGCCCTGACACAACAGATCTAACAAGACAAATCGCGACCCTGACTGAGCGCAATGAAGCCCTTACCTCACAACTCGCTTCCCTATCGATTCCTTCTCCAACATTGCCCCACTTGAACGGCGACCAATTTGAAAGGCTGACCAGACTTGCGCAAGAGTTTGATGAAGAGCCTGTGCGTGAAGATGAAGATTTCCCCTTCGGAAAAGACTCCCAATTCATGGAGTTTCCCGAGCCTGTCCGCGACTCGATCTATTTCCAAATGTACACCCTCTGCAACCCAACCCGCGTTCCAGACATCTGGAGATGCGGAGAGAAGTTCTTCTTGAACCAAGAAGGGCTCCACTCGAACAACCACCTGCGCTCCATTGCGATCAACCGCTACCTGCTCCAATCGCTTGCCAATGAGTTTGCGATCCTAGGAAAAGCTCAACCGCCATCGCCTGAACTGCTCGCCCGTTTCACTCAGCTTCCGCAAGACGATCAAATCGGAGTCCTGCGCCAATTTCAATTCTTGCGCAAAAAGAGCCATGAAGAACTGCAAGTGACGCTTGAATCATTCCTTGGCCGCGGCAGCGCGCCTGCGTCGAACGAAGAGAGAAATGAATCGATCTCCCGCTATCTCCAAGCGCAAATCACCGACCGCTATGGCACTGCGCTCTCAAGCATAACTGAAGAACTCGAAGAATTGTCAGTAGAGCTCGAGGAGACCAAGGAACAGATGGCTGCAGAAAGAGATCAGCACCGTTTGGAAATGGAAAGGCTGCGTTTAGAACTAGAAAGTCTACGCACTTCATCCCATCATTAAGAAACCCCTTGATCATCATGTTTTAAGGATGTTCAACAAACTATGAGCGGCACCATCCACCCTGACCAGATCAAAGGCCTTAAAATCTTTGATTCGGCAAGCCAGCTTCTACGGCTTTGCAGCCCGCATGAACAAGAGCTTGGCGAAGAGATCGCAGGGGATGTCGACGACCTGGTGCACTCCCAATTTTTTCAAGAAAAGTTTGGCAGGCTGTTTCCTGAAGACCTCGCAGGCGCCCATTTCAACATCCGCCTTAAAGACCACATGCTCACTGTGCAGCTCATGCGGGAAAATGCCGCGAGCCGCCCCGTCCCGGAAGGACAACCGGTCGCAATCGACCTAGCAGAGCCTGTGGACGGAGATGTCATCGAGATCAATCGAACGATCCTCGATAAAGCCGATGCCCTTTTCCGAAAATGCCAAAACGGCCATATCCACTCCCATCGTTCCTCTGCAGCCTCTTCCCTTCGAGAACGAGCTGTCGACTTGACCCGCCTCTCAGACGAAGACCTTAATGACGAACTTGTTTCCCGTGAGCACCGCGGAACAATTGATGAGATCCCTCCCCCCCTTCGTCGAAGACGGCTCAAT
>JAFEGF010000018.1 GCA_018240225.1 Verrucomicrobiota bacterium | reverse complement strand
AAATGGCTCAAAAAAGGCGCGAAAAGCAAACTGTTCTAATTCAGAGAACGTCTCTTACCGGTCTGTTCAATATAGAGAGCAATTCCTTCTCTCTTGCTAAAACATCATCGACAAAAAATCCCATCGAGATTAATTTTAAATTCTTTCATACTGGTAAGTTTACTAAGGAAATGGAGTTTGACCTGTGAAATTGCGATATGCCTTGCCGATTTTCGTTCTTGCTTCCTCATTTGAGCTCGTCACCGATTACAGCTTTGTCAATAAGAGCCACCCTGTGCATTTTGATGGAGAGTTCCGCGATGTCATGCCCGCAGAGTTCAGAACCCATTCGGTCAGACACTCTAAGGTCCACTATGAAGATGCCCATGCATTTCTCTACTACTCCCATTTTTTGACACCCCATAATTCTTTAAGCTGGAAAGTCGGCTACTCGTTCCTAGAGTTCGATTGGCCTAAAAACCCTCGCTTCACGGCAGATGACTACCACTTTGCCAGCGCATCGCTAGGCTGGGTTTCGACTTCCTTGAAAGATTGGCGTTGGATCTTATCGGGAGCGGTCTCTGTCGATGCGCAGACCTGGGACTTCGGACAATCAGGCGTCTACTACGGCTTAATGTGGGGCCGCTACCAATACACGAAGACCATTGGATTGCATGTCGGCTGGGCAGGCTACGTGGGCGTTGAGAACGGATATATGCTTCCCATTGTAGGCATTGATTGGAGAGCTTCGAAAAACTGGCAAATTAATGCAATCTTTCCCATCAACGTCTCTATTGAATACTTCTTCAACAAATATTGGTCGACATCCCTCATGTGGGCAACATTCGGACGCCCCTACCGTTTCCCTATGCGAGCGCATGGCGGGATCGGACGCTATAAGAATGGGATCTTCGAAGTTTATTCGAAAGGCGCAGAGCTTGATTTGAACTTCAAGACTGGCCACACCTTCTCAGCTTCTGTTGGCGCTGGGTGGAACTTCGGCGGTTGGATCTTCATTAAAGACAAGCACAACCATCACGGCAAGTACTACAAGTACGATGACGCTCCTTATGCTCAAGGGAAGCTGACGCTGACCTTCTAGAGGAAAAAACAGAAACCCCTCCGAAGAGGGGCTCGGGAGAAATCGGCAAAACTATTTATTGAGCTTAAATGAATTGACGAACATGTTGTAGTTGCTTTCGTCATAATTCTGCACTTCGCATTCCATCGCCATGAGGTAGAGGCTGTTTTTAACCATCAGTGCGCGGCCTTTGAAGTAAACGCCGCCAGTGCGGATGAAGAAGTCCAACGCCTCATGCCCTTCCACTAACGAAAGATCAGCAAAGATCAACTGGTTGTTCGGGTTGTGCGTTAAAATGCCATTCAGGAAGCCTTCAAGGCTCATGCGTGCATAAGACTCATCGACAAACTCGGGGTATTGGGCGATCAGCAGCATAAACACAGTCTTTTGGTCGACTGCTGAGATGTAGGCATCATATTTTAAATCAAATCCTTCTTCTGGAAGGCGCATCTTTTCAGAAAGATGGTCTGGGCTTTTTGGAAAGCGCATCTTGCATTTTCCGCCGACTGAATGAAACTCTTGCCAATTTGAATTAGCCACTTCCACTTTTGACTCTTTAGCTCCTTGAGCTGCAGCCAGTGGGTTCAGTATACACACAAACGCTGATAACGATGTCAGAGCCACGCCCTTGATCACTTTGTAGATGCTATTTTCCATACCCCGATTCCTCCCTCAATAGTATAATTATTTTACAATTGCACTCGTACCCCAGATAATCCAGCCGACTAACCAAATTGCTGCTACCACAATGACTAATGGGATCACCACGTTTAGCAATGCCTTCCAAGCCGAAAATCCTTGAACTTCGCCTAACGTCTTTAACAAGATGATAAAGCCCCAGATCGAAACGATCGATTCAACGAGGAAAACGATGAATACGACGCCAGCCTCATAGCCCATGAACGCAGAATCGGAAAATCCTCTCGAAAAGACTTGGTTGCCGAATACCACCATTAAGACGACCCACAAGATCAAGGTCACCGCATTAGGAACATTGGACCAAGCAACGGCAGCTCTTACCCTGTCATAATTGCTTTTTCCGCCAATCCATTTCCCTGTCCAGGTTAGCAGCAGCGAACACACGGTGATGCCAAGAGCTCCAATAAATGGGCTAACGACCAATGCCGCGATTAATATTGCCCATAAGGGAAGCGATTCGATCAAAGATGAGCTCTGTGCAAAGTTAAGAGCCATCGGCAATCCATAAATTGTTGATAAAAGAATAAAGCGATACTTAGGATTATAGTTCACAATGGCTCGAATTGTCGCCCTAGGCTCCAACCAAATATCCAGCCAAGGATTCACGTTTAATTTGCCAGCCATCCCATCCTCCTTATTATCGCTTGCAGGAGCAACACGCCTGAAAGCTCGCTTATTTATTTATCTTTCTCTCTTGTTTTAATGTTATTATTAAAATGCAAACTAATCAACAAAATAATAAAAAACAAAATAAAAAATCAGAAATTACAGTAATAAAAAAACCCGAAGAATTTCTTCGGGTTTTAATGAATCAGAAATTAGAATCAAATGAGATCAGTTATTCACATTATCGTGTTCGCTGTCTTCATCTTCTTCCATAATAATGACATCTTGGTCTGAACCTGTGCCTTGGTCTACGTCATGCTCGTCTTCATTGACATCCATATCATCTTCTTGGGATTGGGCTGGAGCCGCTTTTTGTTGGTTTTGCGCAGCTGCAATCGCTTGGGTCTGCTGCTGGTCCGCAGCATTTACAGAACTTCCCAAAAAGGTTCCTGCAAATAGACAAATCAGAAATTTCATCAGATAAACCATTATCTTATCCTCTTATATTAGTTCGCTGATACAGCATAAAGGGTTTAAACCAATTTGAGCAAGCTGAGAAACTTTATTTACAAGAAGAAACCAGGATATTCAGAGAACGTCTTTAAAACGAGCAGAAAATAGATCAAATCAATACTGAAAAATCACAACACTTGCAATCATTAATTCAAATTCAAGTTGATTTGTTATTATATTTATAGTAAAAGTTAATTAAGGATAAATAGAACTTGCACAAGCCTGTCTAAGGAGGAATGCTATGGCCCCGCGCTTGAGAAAAATGAAACCCTACCATCCAAGAAAACGGGCAAAGAACATCGATGTGCAAAAGCAGGCTCTTCGGGACTTAGAGCACAAGATCAGCTCTGAGATCAGCAGCTTAATCCTTCAATGCGAAGAAGGTAACGAACAGCAGATCCAAGAAGCGAAGATGAAAGCTAAGAGCGGGTATTTAAAGCACTGCGATGAGATGCAGAAAATTGCCCAGCATATGGGAGACCGCTACTCCAAAGCTGTCCGAGACTTCCTAGACAGCGTCGATATGATCGTCCATTGCAATTCCACGTGGATCGATGAAGCCAAGGTGCGCAATTGCTACAACATGACCCAGAAGCTGGAAAAAGAGATCTGCGCCGCTTAAAAACTCGACTTTGTACATGTTTGGTCTGGCCAGTTCGCGCCCAAGGGCGCTTCACCTGCTCTGCACTACGAAGGTTCTTCCTGTCTCCGCTGGCCAGTTCGCGCCCAAGGGCGCTTCACCTGCTCTGCACTACGAAGGTTCACCGAACCTTCTTCGTGTCTCCGCAGCCTCTTTACATCACATATTCAAGGGCTTGGGCCAGATCAGGATACCGAAAAACATAGCCCGTCTCTATCAGCCTCTTAGGAACGACGCGGGAGCTCGATAGAAGAAGCTCGTCTGCCATCTCTCCCAACAAGCTTCGCAGCACACAAGCCGGAAGAGGCAGCAGCATTGGACGTCCCAGCTTGCGGGCTAGCGTGCAAGAAAATTCGGCTTGGGAAACAGGCATGGGAGCTGTCATATTGACAGGCCCTTGGATCGATTCGGTCATCAGAACATGGTAAAGGGCGCCGATCACATCATCGATCCCGATCCAGCTCATCATCTGATCGCCTCGGCCAAGCCTTCCTCCCAGCCCCAACTTGAACGGAAGCAAGCTCTTCTGAAGCATTCCTCCCGCCGCACTCAATACTACTCCAAAGCGGGCATGGGCAACTCGAGCGCCGCGGCTTTCGATCGCCTTTGTGGCATCTTCCCATTTGCCGCATAGGTCCGCTAAAAACCCCTCTCCTTTTGGGCTCATTTCCGTGAGTTCTTCATCTCCACAGTTCCCATAAAATCCAAGCGCGGAAGCGCAGATCATTATCTTTGGCGGCCGTTCAGAACGGGATAAAATCTGAGAGAGGAGCCAAGTATCCCGGCAGCGGCTTAAAAACAGGCGGTCCTTCTTTTTCTTTGTCCAACGCCCAGCAGCGATATTTTCCCCTGCCAAATGGATCACTGCATCAAATCCCTCGAAGTCCTCTTTAGTAAAATTTTCCCGGATGGGATCCCAATGGATCGCATGACGGCTGGCCGCCCCATGGTTTCGCACCAAGCGCACCGTATCATGGCCAGCTGTGCCCAATATTGCCTCCATGGACCTTCCGATCAGCCCGGTTGCTCCGCTGAGCAAAATCCGCATCGGCTTGGTCTGATAACGAGAAATGAGCTCTAAATCCGCTTGCAGGACCTTGTGCCTCCAGCGCATCAGCTTCGCAAATTCAGCCTCGATCCCAGGTATAGGAAGGTTGAGCGGCGGACGATAGGTGATCTCATCCATCACACAGCAGCTGTGACTGTCGACAGGGTCCACCCGATGCCGGTGGGAATAATGGGCAAACGGCCCTCTGATTTGACAATCGCTGAACTCTTTTCCCGGCACCAATCCCCGATGCTGCAAGATCCATTTCCACCAAACTCCTCCAAACTGGACTTGGATCCCGACTCGCGAGCCCTCTTCATCGGGCCCTCCCTCATGAAACAGGATCTTTGTTTTTCTCCATGGAGGCAACAATCTAAGGAGCGCGCCCGGTCTCATGTACCAAGAAAACACATCCTCAGCTGGAAAGCTCAACGTAGAACGGTAAGAAAAATGACGATCAGACATATACCACGCTCCGTCTGGTATAACAACCCTGTTGGCAATTTTTTCTTTGGATTATTCCAATTAAAAAGATATATTGCGCCAAAAAAACTTCTTTTCAGGAGCTTAACATGAGCTATTTAAGCCCGGTCCAGCAAATGTCAGCATCTTTCATAGCATCTCCCATCAACATCCGTTATGCGGCGCATACGCAAACTGTCGCACATAGCCGTGCGTGGCAACTGATTTCCGACTTTGGCCAGGCCTTTGCGCATGCCGTTGAGCAAATTTATCAATTCATCGCCAATCTCTTTTTCAAGATCGGAGAGTTCTTTCATAACCTATTTTACAAAAGCCCTTCATCAGCAGAAATACCTCCTTCCTATCTTCCCGATTACGAACTTCCTGCTCCTCTGCCTTCTCCTAGCTCTCAGCCTATCTCCAGTCCCATTTCAACAGATGCTGTCCTGTTTGAGACCTCACGGCCGATTGTGATCAACCTGAACGGTCTGGCCCGAGTTCCAAGAGTAATTTCCCAGGAGGAAATCGAGCAAGATCTCAGAGCAGCAGAGGCCCAAGTCGCCGACCTAAACGAACTGACTGCCATTTGCCATGCGACTTCTCCAGAGGTCGAACCCCGCATCCGCAATTTCATCCATTTTGCAGCCACTGGAGGCAACAGCGAGTATTTTCTAACGCTTAGGTCATACTTCAAAGGGATCATCGTTGAAATGCGAAAAGAGAGCATCCCTGTCGAACTCAAACAACAGGCCCTTCAAAACTTGGCAAACGGCTACTATGGCTGTAATGCGATACGTTTCAATTCTGTCGAAAGAGAGTACAAGCGGCTGAGCCAACGCCTTCCTACTCCGGAAGATAAGATCTTGGAAGCCCTGCAGCAATACAAGGAACAAATTTTCATCGCTCATTACCATCTCAGGAGCAACCCTTCGTTTTTAAACCATATCCGAAGAGAAGTCGGCGTCGAGCTTGGGCTTGACAGGCATGAGATTTACATTAACGACCCTCAAATTGAAAACGGCCCTCGGGGCGCTCCCGATGAATATAGGAACGTATTCCGCAACGCATTTACCCATGCTGGCATTTTGAACTCGATGCATAGAGCTTTTAACGATCTTTTCAGAAGCCCGGATTATGGCAGAGACTTAGGCAGTTATATCAATCATCGGCTAGATGAGCTGGAAGCTCGAGGCCTGATCAATCACCAACGAAGAGAAGACCTTGGCGATGAGTTGATGCCTTGGGGATTTGAGATATCGGAATCCGGAGTTAAATTCCTCCTTCTGCAGGTAGGTATTTTTGCTCATGGCTAGGCCCAGCTGTGGTAAGCCTTAAGGGCGCTTTTCCTTGCATCATCATGATCGACTATAGGACGGGGATAGGTCTTTCCGAGGACAATTCCAGCTTTTTGCAGGACATCGTCTGGAGCCAAGTGGGGCGCATGGACCCACCGGTCTGGCAGCCCTTTTAGCTCTGGAACAAAGGTCCGGATATATTCCCCCTTAGGATCGAACCGTTTGCTTTGCGTCTCTGGATTGAAAATGCGAAAGTAAGGAGCTGCGTCAGCCCCGCAGCCCGCGCACCATTGCCAACCAAGCGTATTGTTGGCAAGATCGGCATCGACCAAGGTATCCCAAAACCATTTTGCCCCCTCTTGCCAAGGGACCATGAGGTCTTTGACCAAAAAGGAGGCCGCGATCATCCTCACTCGATTGTGCATCCAGCCCAACTTCCACAGCTGGCGCATCCCTGCATCGATGATCGGATAGCCAGTCATCCCCTTTTGCCATACGTGTAGAGAACGGCTGTTCCTCTTCCATGGAAAATCATTGAACTTCTCTTTCAATGCGCGGTTGGGCGTCCTAGGAAAATGGACAAGCAGATGATGGGCGAACTCCCGCCAAATGATCTGCCTTAAAAAAGGCTCAAATCCTCTTCGGCTTTCCAGCTCTTTCCAAATTTGAAAAGGGGCGATTTCTCCAAAGTGCAGATGAGGAGAAAGATGCGATGTCCCTTCCATGCCTGGCGCATCTCTTGCCGCCGAATAGACGGAGAGCCCTTTTTTGACAAATTGCCGCAATGCCGCCTGCCCACCCTTTTCGCCCGGCGTCCATACATTATAAAACCCTTTGTCCCATCCAATTTCAGGAAGAAGATTGAGATCGTCGATCTTCAAATGATCGATCTTTGCGGAAATGCGGGAAACTTTCGCAGGGACCTTTTGTTCGATAGGTTCAATCTCTTCTTTGAGGCACGCGCGATAAAAGGGGGTGAACACTTGGTAGGGATTTCCCTCGCCTGTCAAGATCGTGCCCGGCGTAAAAAGAAGGTTCCCGTGAAAAGAGGCCGCTGCGCACCCGCTTTTCTCAATCGCTACCTTCACACGCTTTTCTTGCTTAAGAGCATCTGGCTCATAGCGAGCATTCCAAACGACCAGCTTGGCCTGGGTTTGTTTGACGATCCTTTTTAAGACTGCGGCAGCTTCTCCTTTCTGAATGCACAACTGGATTCCCCTCTTTTTCAGTTCCGATTCCAAGGCCTTGAGGGAATGGTGGAGCCACCAGCGGGAAGCTGCGCCGAGTTTCCACGCTCCTTCTTCTTTTGGCGACCAAATATACACAGCGATCAATGGGGAGTTCTCTTTAACAGCATGGAAAAACGCTGGGTTGAAGGCAAGCCTTAGATCTTGGCGGAACCAAATGATGATCGGATCAGCTTTCATACATTTCCTAAAAATAAGGGCCTAGAAGAGAAAGTCCTTCCAGGCCCTAAAAAGTTACAAAGTCAAGGTAACGCAATGATTGATCAGAAACAATTAATTGCAGCAGCCGCCTTTGCCGCCTTTTCCACCTTTGCTGGAACACTCTGTATCGCAGCACAGATGTCTGCATCTTGGAAGTAGGCGTAGACTCCAAAGCCCTGCCAAACCGATGATCGCATAAATCAAACGGCTGAGCCATGTGGTGTTGCCTTTAAAGAGCCAAGCGACGATATCGAATTGGAAAAAGCCCCATAGGCCCCAGTTCAATGCGCCAATGATGATCAATAGGAAAGCTAACATATTCAAGCACTTCATCGTAGAATCCTCCATACTGGTGTAAGAACCTATCCCAGTAATATGCTTCTGTCGATTTTTGGGTTCTTTTAAGCCTATTTTTTGATCCAAATGACGGGGTTAATATCTGCTTTCGCATATTGACCCCGTTATTTGGAGCAAAAATCGGCCAAAATAATCCCAGAAATCGACGAAGCCCTACTACTGTGATGAGATAAGTTCAAATTTCATTCTAAAAAAATGAGATTGAGTTGTCATCCACTTTTTATTTCTTAAGCTGCAAAGGGGCAGATTTGTGGGTGATCTCCTCTGCAGAAAATGCATCCGGCAATTTGATCGTCCTCATTCCCTCTTTGCTGAAATCGATCTTGTTCAGATCGACCATTTGGACCTGAAGGTTGTTGTAGGTCCTGATGTACGTCTTTAAATGGGTCCTGTCATGGACGACGACCCATTGGGTAATATCATTTTTCAGGTCGACGCCGGTTTTAGCAAGAGGAAGTTCGCTGTTATTTTCCTCTTCAAGCGTCGTTCTGACAATCCCATCAAAGATATTAAACGTGTTCAGGATGTGAAATCCGAGGCCGACTGCATCTTCTGCATTATCCGGCTTGACTGCCCACTGGGAAAAGAAGATAGCTCGGACAAAACGGGAAGAAGGGGTATAGTCTCCAGGAAGGCCGAGAAGACCGCTCCCCTGGCCAAGGTTGCGGAGGGTCCAATCGGAAAGTTTCAGCTCGGGCACATTGATCGGCGATAAGTTGATGTAGCGGATCAGATGGGTCATATGCCATTCAAATGGAGGGGAATTGGTGAGAACGCCCAAAGGATTGTCGTAAATATTCCGCTTTCCATTCAGATATTCGATGACGATCGCTTTCCCCGAACGATCGGCGACATAGTAGTGGAGCGGGATCACAAAGCCGCCAAGATCAGCGTTTGGAACTCTGCCAACAATCACCTTTTCAACCGCCTCTTTGACTTCAGATACAGTTGAACATCTACCGAGAAGGTAAGCAGCCAATTCCCAAGAGCCCATCGTGCGGCTGCTATCGGCATCGGAAGACGCTTCGAACTGGGCATATCTGGGAAAATAGAGCATCCCGACGATAAGCCCTTTTTCATTCATCCCTTCCGAGACAAATTCCTTTCCGACCGACTGGTTCATCCCGACAAACCCGTATTGGGCCGTCCATTTCAACCCCGTCTTATTGTTGAGAGCTGTACCGGTATAAGCAGTTCCGCGAGGGACAATGAGGAGATCGGACCCCATCCGAAATCCAAACTCCAGCGACCTGGCATAGATCCATGTGCCGTCCTCGGCTTTGAACTGGAACGCTGTGCATGCATGAGATAGAACTTGAACAGACAAACTGAACGCAATCCCTGCAGCGATGGCCCTAAACCTCATGTTCCTCCAGCATTAATTGCTAGATTGAGCCATACTGTTTTCTCTAAAATGATGCAAGCCTAAACGGGCAAGCAGAGATCGGAAGAGCAATCGGCGCTCGCCTTCCGCTTTTTCAAAGATCGGGATCAGCTTCTGCAGGTAGGGATCGGCAGCGTTCAGATAGAGCGGAGAGTATTCAACGTGCACTCCGCTTAAAATGGCGCGTCCTTGGCCGATTGGAATATCAACTATGGCGGCAGGGCGGCCTTCAAGATCGATGTAGCGGCTGACCGTATCGACATGGGGATAGAGATCATCTGCATCAAAAAGGCAGCCGCCATTAAAGTAGATCGGACAGGCCCCATCTTGCCACGTAACAACCGCCGCTTCTACACCGCGGGCATTCTCATAGGAATATTTGTCAGGTCCATAGGCAGGCCCTTTAGCGATGCCTGGAAAAAATTGCAGAGAGCGGTCTGCGCAGACTTCAAGGGCTCCCCCTTTTTCAAATTCAATCGCTTTGCACGCGAAGTAGGCCCCTGCGCAGATGCCAAGGTACTTGCCCCCATTCTCAACGTACCGACGGATCCTCTCTGTCCCTGCTCCATCGAGGGCTGCATGGTAAAAAATATCGCGGCCGCCAGGGATGATGAGGAGGGCTGCCGACTCCTCCCAGTTCTCCGTTAAGAGGATGTTCGCGTCGACCCTTCGCAGTTCATAGGCTGAGGCTCCAAGCGCATGCTTAAGGCTCCGGACCAGCTGCTTTAACGCTCCCCCATCAACACCTTTGTCAGCATAAATGAGTACCTGATGCATATTTCCCTTTACAGCTCACGTTTTGAGCGTTTATGATAAACGATTTCACCTATTTTTAGGTAACTTGTATGGCCGAATTCGATGAAAATGAACTAACTAAGCTGACCAAACTCTGCCGGATCGCTTGTACGGAAGATGAAAAAAAAGCTTTATATAACCAAATTTCTAAAATCCTTGGGTACATTGCCCAGCTGGACGAGGTCCCGACAGGCGGGATCGAACCCTGCCATCGGGTCTTAGAGACGCTAACGAACGTCATGCGCGAGGATACAGTGGGCGACCTGCTGCCGCGCGAAACATTTCTAGCCAATGCCCCAGCCCATGTCGGCGGGATGGTCCGCGTTCCTCCTGTCATTAAATTTTCCAATCAATAATTACGCAAAGGTAACCTTTATCCATGTACCGCTTATCCGCCCTTGCCATTCGTGAACGTTTCCTCAAAGGCGATCTCTCTGCAAAAGCGATCGCAGAAGCGACATTAAAGCGCATCCAGAAGCACGACCCTCAAACGCAAGCATTTCTGGCAGTCTACTCAGACAGGATGTTGGCACAGGCAGACAAGCTCGACCAAAAACGTCAGAAAAACCAACCTCTCGGAAAACTTGCAGGGGTCCCCATTGCCATCAAGGACAACATCCATATCAAAGGCGAAATGACCACATGCGCCTCTAAATTTCTTTCCAACTACCGCGCCGTCTTCGATGCGACCGTGACCCGATTGATGGAAGAAGAGGATGCGCTCATCATCGGAAAGACCAACCTAGACGAATTTGCAATGGGCTCTTCGACAGAAAACTCTGCATTCCAAAAGACAAAGAACCCTTGGGATATCGCATGCACCCCTGGCGGCTCTTCAGGAGGCTCTGCAGCCGCAGTGGCTGCTCGCCTCTGCCCGATTGCCCTTGGCAGCGATACGGGAGGATCGATCCGCCAGCCGGCATCCTTCTGCGGCATCGTCGGCTTCAAGCCAACCTATGGAAGGGTCTCCCGCTACGGCCTCGTCGCATTTGCCTCGTCGCTTGACCAGATCGGACCGCTTACGACAACTGTCGCCGATGCGGCGCTTGTCATGGAGGTCCTCGGCAAGCACTGCTCCCACGACTCGACCAGCATGAACCTTCCTCAAGAACCTTATCTTGAAAAGCTCAAAAAAGAGATCAAGGGAACTAAGATCGGCGTGCCGATGAGCTTCCTCGAACAACTGCAAGATGGGGCCAAAAAAAACTTCTTCGATGCTTTGGAAGTCTATAAACAGCTCGGAGCCGCCATCATTGATGTCGACCTCGATATCTTGAAATACTCGGTCGCCGTCTACTATATCTTAGCGACCGCAGAAGCATCAACCAACCTGGCCAGGTTCGACGGGGTCCGCTACGGCAAGCGCTCTGCAAAAGCGATGACCCTCGACGAAGTCTATGACCTCTCCAAGCAAGAAGGGTTCGGTCCTGAGGTGAAGAAACGGATCCTCCTTGGGACCTATGTCCTCTCCTCCGGATACAATGACGCCTTCTACAAGAAGGCCCAAAAAGTCAGAACTCTGATGATCGAGCAGTACAAAAAAGCGTTCTCCCAATGCGACGTCGTAGCGATGCCCTGCTCTCCTTTTACCACATTCAAACTTGGAGAGATCCAAGACCCGCTGCAGATGTACTTGCAAGACATCTACACGATTGCAGCGAACCTGGCAGGGATCCCGGCCATTTCGATCCCATCCGGTTTCGACCATAAAAAACACCCTTTTGGCTTCCAGCTGCTAGGCCCTCAGATGCACGATGCCCAAGTGCTTAACTTTGCCCACGCTTTTGAACAAGCGACAAACTACCATCAATCCATCCCCCCGCTCTTTGACGATGAGGTAAAATCATGACCGACATTCCATACGCCGATTGGGAACCTGTCATCGGCCTAGAGATCCACGTCCAGCTCAACACGAAGTCCAAACTCTTCAGCTCCGCGCCCAACCGTTTCGGGGATGAGCCGAACACCAACATCACCGATGTCTGCACCGGTCAGCCAGGCACTCTTCCTGTCCTGAACAAAGAAGCTGTGAAAAAGGCCGTCCAGTTCGGCTGCGCCGTCCACGCCCAAGTTCCCCTTTTCAGTAAGTTCGACAGAAAATCCTACTTCTATCCTGACAGCCCTCGCAACTTCCAGATCACCCAGTTTGAGCAACCGATCGTTGTCGGCGGAACGATCACAGCCGATGTCGGCGAAGAAACGAAGCACTTTTCGATCAACCGCGCCCACCTAGAAGATGACGCCGGAATGCTCAAGCATTTCAGCTCCTTTGCAGGCGTCGATTATAACCGCGCCGGTGTTCCACTGATCGAGATCGTCTCGGAAGCATGCATCCATTCTCCTAAAGAAGCGGTCGCCTATGCCATGGCCGTCAAAGCGATCATGGAATACCTCGACGCTTCTGATTGCAACATGGAAGAAGGGTCTCTCCGTTTTGACTGCAACGTCTCCGTTCGCAAAAAAGGAGAAAAGAAGCTGCGCAACAAGATCGAGATCAAGAACATGAACTCCTTTCATTATATGGAGATCGCCATTGAATCGGAGATCAGAAGGCAGATCCGCGAGTACACCCTAAAACCGCATGAAGATCCCTCTAAAGTGATCGAAAAAGGGACCTACCGTTTCGATCCCGATAAAAAAGAGGTGATCATGATGCGGCAAAAAGAAGAAGCTGAGGACTACCGCTACTTCCCTGAGCCCGACTTACCCCCGATCGTGTTGACCGAAAGCTATATCGAAACGATCCGGGCTTCCTTGCCGGAACTTCCCCACCAGCGGATGAAACGGTATATGGCCGAATACCAGCTACCCAAAGGTTCCGCCGCCATCCTTATTAATGAAAAACGGCTAGCCGACTACTTCGAAGAGGCGCTTAAAATCGCCCCCTATCCCAAAAGTGTATGCAACTGGATCACAGTGGAATTTGCAGGCCGCTATAAAGAAACAGGAAAGTCCCTCATTGATTCAGGGATCACACCCGAACAGATAGGCAAGCTTCTCAACTTGATTGAAAAAGGAACGATCACAGGAAAAATCGCCAAAAGCGTAGCAGACGACATGGTCGCCTCGCCAGGCAAAGATCCTGAAAAGATCGTCCAGGAAAACCCCGACTACCAGCCTGTCCACGACACAGCAGCCATCGAACCGCTCGTCGACCAAGTCTTAGCGGAAAACGCCCAGTCGGTCGCCGACTTCAAGGCTGGCAAGGCCAAAGCCTTCGCCTTCCTCGTTGGACAAGTCATGAAGCTATGCAAAGGCAAGGCATCGCCAACTGTCGTTAACGACCTGCTCAACAAAAAGCTTCAGTAACATCCCGCACTAAAAAAACAGGTCTTCGATTTTCGAGGGGGCAAAGCCCCCTTGCCAATGAGTCAAAGAAAAGAGAAGATTGATCTTTTCTAAATAAGATCTCAAACACCTAAAATCCAACACCTTTTGCAAGATTATAACCGAATTTCTATTTGTACATTCGACGGAAACATAAACGGACGATCGCCCATATAGCAGACAACCCGAAAGCGACGTAGAAAATATGTTGCATTGCGCTCATTGGGCCAAAAACCCATGAGACAAGATCAACATGTGCAACACCGACAGTGCCCCAATTCAACCCAGCAAGCAACAGCAGGACCATCGAAATCCTATCTAAGCCCCTGGCCAGCTTCTTTCCTGCAGTAAGAAACATGATTTTACCTAACTTGCCTAACATTTTGAGTTTGACGGAACTCATGATCCCTCCAGCATCGCTCATTTTCAGGTCAAATCTTCCTTCTATCAAATCAAAATCAACTCCACAACATTTAATAATGGTTTAACGAAAAAATTAAGAAATCTCAGTAACAAAATTGATTTTTTCATTTAATTATCTATAACTTTTGACCTAAAAAGCAAAGTTCGTATACTGCGCCTTATGGGTAAAAAAATAATTTACCATTGGGTTGCGGTATCTCATGTCTGAAAACGACTATGACAACGGTAAAGTGATCCCAATCTGTTCTCCAGCCTCCAAGCTGGCGCGCTTCGGCATGCCCATATCCCTTTCCGTCCTATTAATCTGCAGCGGCTGCTACACATCAAAATCGATCATGGACCCTTACAGCTATGCCCCGCGCAGCCCCGACAATACCTGGAATCCCCCTTCCTACGTCAAGCCGATGCCTCTCAACGACGCTCCGCCCGATCTTCCTTCTCAGAATGAACCCTACAGCTTAGCGGAGATCGTCGATATTGCCTTAAGGAACAATGTCCAGACGAAGATCACCTGGGCGCAAGCGCGCTCCGCTGCCGCCCAATGGGGCCAGTCCCAAAGCCAGTTTTTTCCCCAGTTCACAGGTGATTTCAGCTACTTGAGGGCACGCCAGCCAACATTTGTCACTAGTGTGACTTCCGGCGTAGCGACAGGAGCTCCCATTTCTGTCACCGACGTCTATTACTCGGTCTATGGGCCGCAGCTTCAGATCTCCTACCTCGTCTTCGACTTTGGAACATTAAGGGCTACGACAGAGTCCTACCGACAAGCCCTTTATAATGCTGACTGGACCCACAACAATGCGATCCAGGTATTGATTCAGACGATCATGAACGATTTTTATAACTACCTTTATCAAAAACAGCTGTATGTGGCAGACCAGGCCAACGTTGAAACGGCCCAGACAACGCTTGATGTCGCAGAAGCAGGATTGAAAGCAGGTGTCAGGGACATTTCCGACTTCTTGCAGGCGCAGACCCAACTGCTGCAAAACCAAACAAGCCTCTGTGGTCAACAGCAGAATGTACAAGCTGCATACGCGCAGCTTTTGGCCAGCATGGGCCTTCCAGCTAATATGGAATTAGACACGCTTGGGCTGCCGAGCGACCTGCCTAACACCGACCTCTTGCCGCCTCTTGAAGAGATGATCTCGCTCGGCATGCAGAACAGGCCAGACCTCATGGCCGCAGAAGCTAACTTGCACTCTTACGAACAGCAGTTGAAAGCCGCTCAAAGACAGTTCCTGCCCCAAGTGAACTATAACTTTGAGCTGGGAAAAAGCTATTTTAACGGCGGCCTGCATGACCGGTACAACTTCCAAAGCACAATTGCCGTCAGCATGCCGATCTTTTCCGGCTATTACTACCGGAACGCGATCAAAATTGCCAAAGCGAACAAAAAAACTGCTGAAGAGCAGATGAAAAATACCCAGATCGACGTCATCCAACAGATCACCACCTATTACTCCAGCGTCAAAGTCTCCTATGACACACTGAAATTCGCTATTGCCTTTTTAGCAGCCTCTGAAGAGCAATACACAGTGGCCCTTGCTAAATATAAGGAAGGGACCAATACCATCCTCGATGTCGTTTCAGCGCAAAGCTCTCTTGCCGATGCTAGAGCAACAGAGGCCAATGCAATCCAGCAATGGTTCACATCGCTGGCCAATCTAGCCTATTCAACAGGGATGGTGTCCCCGACCTATCTTCCCACATCTATTACGACTGAGGAGACAAAATGAAAAAGTATGTAGTGCTTGCCGCATTATTGACCATTGCAGGATGTGAAAAAGCTCCTCCTCCTCCCCCTCCTCCCCATCAAGTGACAGTAACGACCCCATCTATCTGCACTGTCCCCCTCTATCTCGATTACACGGGGCATGTCACCCCCTATATCAGCGTCGATGTGATGGCCCAAGTTTCCGGGATCATGACCAGCCAATTTTTTGTGCAAGGACAGGACGTCAAAGAGGGAGATCTTCTGCTTGTGATTGATCCGAGGCCCTACGAAGCGCAGCTTGCGCAAGCAGAAGGGGTCTTGGCGCAAACTTATGCGAATTTAGAGTATGCGCGCGATACGACACAGCGATACGCCTCGCTGGTCAAAGAAAACTTCATTTCCCAGCTCGACTACGACCAGTACGTTACAAACGTGCTCGCTGATGAAGCGACGATCAAACAGAACCAAGCTGCGATTGAAACGGCTAAGATCAATCTCGGCTACTGCTTCATCCGCGCCCCGATGAACTGTGTGACGGGACAGCTTCAAGTCAAACCGGGCAACTATGTCAACGCTAACTCTGGAACCAATTTAGTGACACTGAACCAGATCCAACCGATCTATGTCGATTTTTACGTTCCGGAGACCGACCTCACAACTATCCAAATGAGACAAAAAGCAAAGAACCTCAAACTGCAAGTGTTCACCGAGCCGTCGCATACCCATACATTTGAAGGAGAACTGACCCTCATCGACAACCAGGTCAATGAAAATACAGGGGCCATCCTGATGGAAGGGACTTTTGCCAATGAGGACAAGCTGCTCTGGCCAGGACATTATGTCGATGTGCGGGTCATCCTCGATGAGCTCAATGAGGCCATTGTCATTCCGACCCAATCGGTCATGGTGGGACAATCGGGCCACTACGTCTACGTCCTTAAATCAGACAGCACAGCTGAAAAGCGCCCTGTGCAGATCGGCCAGAGATTTGGCGAGCAGACCGTAATTTTGGCCGGAGTCAAACCTGACGACCAGGTCATCGTTGAAGGACAGCTCAATATTTACAGCGGGATGAAAGTGCAGGTTGCCACCAAAGCGCCTCCAGAACCGCAGCAACCTGCTTACCAAGCTCCATTATAAAGAGGGAATAGCTTCATATGAACATCTCAGCTCCCTTTATCAATCGCCCTGTGATGACAACGCTTGTCATGCTTGCACTTGCATTTTTTGGAGTATTAAGCTACCAGGCCCTTCCTGTCAGCGACATGCCCGACGTCGATTATCCAACGATTGAAGTCAGCGTCGACTATCCAGGCGCTGATCCTCAAACGATCGCCAACAACGTCGTCGTCCCCCTCGAAAGGCAGTTCACATCGATCGAAGGGATCCAGACCATCTCCTCCACAAGCTACACCGGAAGCGCCAGCATCGTCCTCCAGTTCGTTCTTGACCGAAGCGTGGACTTGGCCGCGCCCGATGTCCAATCCGCGATCAACGCTGCAAGCGCCCAGCTGCCGCAAGACCTGCCTTACGCGCCGACTTACAGCAAAGTCAATCCGACATCAACCCCTATTTTAATCTTCGTCATCACCTCGCCCGATATGACCCTTGGCGATTTGTACAACTATGGCGATGTCGTTTTAGGGCAACGGCTCAGTATCCTGGAAGGTGTTTCCCAAGTACAAACTTATGGAAGCCCCTATGCTGTCCGTCTGAGGGTCGATCCTCAAAAAATGGTCGCCCGAGGGATCGGGATCAACGACGTTGGCGAAGCGATCAAAACTGCCAACGTCTACCTGCCTACAGGGACCTTATACGGCTTTTCCCGCGAGTTCACCGTCGATATCCAAGGACAGCTCTACAGCGCAGATGTGTATGATCCGATCATTATTAAAAATGACAACGGTTCGATCACCCGGTTCCGCGATATCGGAAAAGCGATCGACAGCATCCAAGACGATAAGATGTACTTCTCCTACTTTGAAGGAGAGCAATCATCGCCGATGGTAGCCATCGCCATGCGGAAGCAGCCTGGTGCAAACACCCTCCAAGTGATCCAAGAGGTCAACAACCTCCTTCCCCAGCTACAGGGTGAACTTCCCGGATCTGTCGAGCTGATCCGCATGTACGACCAATCAGATTACATTTGGGAATCGGTCCATGACGTGCAGTTCACACTCGTTGTCGCGCTCATTCTCGTTGTTCTTGTGATCTTCTTCTATTTAGGAAAGATCCGCGATACAATCATCCCAGTCTTCGCTATTCCGATGTCGGTCTTAGCGACCTTCATCGTCATGCTCAAACTTGGATTTACCATCGACATCCTTTCTCTTCTCGCAATCACCCTTGCGATCGGCTTCCTCGTCGACGACGCGATCGTTGTTCTTGAGAACATCGTCCGCCACGTCGAGCATGGAGAATCCCCTTTGCAAGCAGCGCTCAACGGATCAAAGCAGATCGGCTTCACGATCTTATCGATGACACTCTGCCTCTGCACCGTGTTCATTCCCCTCATCTTCATGGGCGGCATTATCGGAAGGATCCTCCACGAGTTTGCCATGACGATTGTGATCGCAGTCGCCATTTCCGGCGTCATCTCGCTGACATTAACGCCGCTTCTGTGCAGCCGCTTTATTCCCGTCCATGTCGAAGGGCGCAAAAAGAACTTCGTTGAAAAATTCTCCGATGCCTTCAACCAGAAGATCCTCGATATTTATGGCCCCACCCTCGAATGGTCGCTCAACCATAAAAAAATCATTCTCGGCGTCGGCGCTGCAAGTCTTGGGCTTTCCCTTCTTCTCCTCGCCAAACTCCCGAAAGACTTCTTGCCTCCCGATGACTTGGGCCTTATTGAAGCCTATGTCCAGACAGTCGACGGCACATCCCCCTTTATCCTCGGCGACTACATGGAAGAGCTCGCTAAAATGGCCGTTCACGATTCCAATGTTACAAAAGTAGCGGCAGTCGGCGGCTATCCCCAAGACAATGAAGGGATCCTCTATATCCACTTAAAACCGCTTCAAGATCGGCTTCCCCTCGCAGGCGTGCTACATGCTCTCTATCCCAAAATGAATGCAATCCCAGGGGTAAAGACCTTCTTAAAACCCTTGCCGCTGATCAACCTTCAGGTCGGCGCCGTCGACAGCAAGGCCGCCTACCAGTTCACTGTCCAAAGCTTAAGCTCCGACGATCTCTATGAGTACGCTCCAAAACTCGAAGACGCGTTGAAAAAATTGACAACGATCAAAGATGTCGTCAGCGACCTGGACATCACCCAGCCTCAGCTCAACGTCGAGATCCTGCGCGACCGCGCCTCAATTTACAACATCACAGCGTACGACATCGAAAATGCCTTCAGCTTAGCTTACGCCGGGACAAACTTGTCACCCATCAACATGCCCGACAACCAGTACTACGCCATTATGGAGACCTTTCCACGGTTCTATAGCGAACCTGCCCAAGTGAGGCAGCTCTGGCTCCGCTCCTCGACAAACCATATGGTCCCGCTGAGCTCGATCACGAGGATCTCCGAATCGGTCGGCCCGTTGACAGTGAACCACATTAACACACTTCCGTCCGCAACGATCTCCTTCAACCTTGGCAATGCCGCCCTCGAGACCGCTTTGAAAGATGTGAAAAAAACAGCAAGCGAAGTCTTGCCGCCGACAGTCTTCGGCAGCGTGCAGGGCGCCGCAAGCGTCTTCCAGACATCATTTGCCAACCTCCAGTACCTGCTCGTCATCACCATCTTCATCATCTATGTGATCCTGGGCATCCTCTATGAAAACTTCTATCCCCCGATCACCGTCATGTCGACGCTGCCTCCTGCAGCGTTGGGAGGACTCTTTAGCTTATTTCTCTTTGGAGAGACCCTTTCGCTCTATGCATTCGTCGGACTGATCATGCTACTCGGGATCGTCTTGAAGAACGGGATCATCATGATCGACTTTGCCAACGAGTCGCGCATCCATGAAGGCAAGTCGATCCACGATGCGATCTATCACGCCTGCATGGTCAGGTGCCGTCCGATCCTTATGACCACCTTTGCAGCGCTGATGGGCGCTGTACCTATTGCGCTCGGCATCGGCGGGATGACCGCGCAAAGCCGCCGGCCGCTGGGTATCGTGATCGTCGGAGGGCTGATCGTTTCCCAAGTCCTCACCCTCTACCTCACGCCGATCATCTATACCTACGTCGAAGCCTTCCACGAAAGAATGAACAAGCTGAAAAAACACCCCAAACCCGAAGAAAACAACCTAGGCGGACAATAAGAAATTGCCAAATCAATCCTCACCCTGCCCTTTTGAAGCAGGGCTTCGTCTGTCAGAACTTTTCACTTTGATAATTTAATGAGTCTCAAGAAGACGAAGTAATCAAACACAATCTGAAGACTCTTAACCACTGCTGAATCAAACAGCCTCTTGCACTAATTGCACCAAAAAAGGTACACTCAAATTTGATTTAGGAAGGCCAAATGACGCAGCACAACCTGATACCTGCTGTCTTTTACAAAGAAGATAGCAGCGGCAATGAACCTGTTAGGGAATGGCTTTATTCTCTAGATAAAAACTGCCGCAAAATTATCGGAAAGGATATGAGAACAGTACAACTAGGGTGGCCATTAGGTATGCCGCTTGTGCGCAGCCTTGGCGAGGGACTATGGGAAATAAGAATTCGCCTCCCTAATAACATCGCCCGTATTATTTTCCAAATGATCAAAGGAGAAATGGTCTTACTTCATGGTTTTATTAAAAAAACACAAAAAACACCTTTGGAAGATCTTCAACTCGCAAAAAATCGGGCAAAAAAATACAAAGCAATAGAGGGCAAAATTCATGGCAAACAAGCATAGAGGTTCTAGTTTTGACGATTTCCTGAAAGAAGAAGGCATCTTTGAGGAGTGCAACACAGAGGCTGTAAAGAGAGTCCTAGCATTTCAGTTTGAAAAAGAGCTTAAAAAGCAAAAAATGACAAAGTCTCAACTTGCAAAAAGGATGAAAACGAGTCGTACCGCAGTCGATCGACTTCTCGATCCAAAAAAATCATGCAGCTTGAAATCTCTTGTCATTGCGACATCCGCCTTAGGAAAAACTCTAGAAATTCGCGTTATCTAAAAGTGCCCACTTTCATTGTTGAAAGTCATATTTCGCTTTGAAAAAGGTGAAGCACTAGAGGTAAATTTAATAGACTTTCATTAGGAGAATAAGATGGCTATTCACAAAAAAATCTCTCGCAGAAAACCATCTCATCCAGGAATCATATTAGATGAGCACTATATTAAGCCTCTTAACTTGAACTTACAGAAGCTGGCTGACCATTTAGGCATCGCTAGAAATACCCT